>JAQGMQ010000234.1 GCA_028292305.1 Rhodoferax sp. | reverse complement strand
CGACCAAGCGCTTCGACGCTACGCAGCCTAGGCTACCCCAGATTACTGACTTTCTGCTTCGTCGGGTAATTCGGGTCGTTCCTCTATATTGGCTTGCGTTACTTTATCAAAATAAGCGCCAGCTCGTCGAAGGAACAATAAATCCCCAAGTTGCATACGATTTTTTATTCATTCCTCGCTATAGCGAGTGGCATCCCGGCTTGATCTGGCCATCGCTTGTACCTGGCTGGACAATAAATTATGAAATGTTGTTTTACTCAATATTCAGCGCCGCACTCATTTTTGGACGAAGGCGTCACATGGTGCTTGTACTCGCAATTTTTATTCTATCGTTTGTAGGTTATGTGAGCGAATTCACTTCCCCCGCCCTTAAATTCTGGACCTCCAGTATTATTCTGGAATTCGTGATGGGCATCGGGGTCTACTGGGTGACATCGCGAAGGGAATATATACCCAGTAGATTTCTTGTAATTTTTGCCATCATAGCCGGGATATTTGGCCTCTATTTTGAAGAATTGCATGGCCTGCCGCGCGCTTTGATTCACGGGCCTTTCGCCGCCATGATAGTGTGGAGTGCCATTTATATCGGGCGGTGGATGCCTCATCAGCCTTGGTTGCACAAAATTGGTGATGCCTCATACTCAATCTACCTTGTACACCAGTTTACTTTCGTAATTTCATGGAAAATTTGCACGAGATTGAACCTCAGTGACGCAGTTGCCTTTAATATTATTTCGGCTCTCGCAATACAAACAATAACAGCCACGGCCATCGGTTTGGTCGTGCACCAGTTAATTGAGAAGCCCCTCTTGGCGAAACTCCAACACTGGTGGGCCAACGCGGGGCGGCACCGCTTTGCACGGATCAAGCCTGCTTAGGTCCCTCCGAGGCGAGCTCTTGTTGGTGTCGATGGACAGACTCAAGGACTACAAGGCTTTCCAGTACGGAGTGATGACCCCTGCCCGCCCAGGCGAAGCCTGCATCAGACATATGTAGTCGGCCCTGCAAGATTCAGCCCCGATCAAGCCGACTCAAATTTTCCAAAGGGAAACCCTTAATTTTGAAGTTCGGCTGACGTTTCCTCGAGGCGGATGCCGTGCGCTGGCGATCGTTCAGCGTGGTCCTGCTGCGAGCCTGGCCATCAACGCGCGCGCCGCGGCTTCGGGCGCGGCTGCCGCGGTGATGGCCCGCACCACCGCCACCGAACCCACGCCGCTGTGCAGCACGGCCGGCACGCGTTCCGCGTCGATGCCGCCGATCGCCACCAGTGCGTGATCATGCATCAGCTGCGCATAGGCGTTGAGCCGGGCGATGCCTTGTGGCGCGGTGGCCATCTGCTTGAGCGTGGTGGGGAACACTGCGCCCATGGCGATGTAGCTGGGGCTGACCGCATCGGCGCGCAGCATCTCGGCGTAGCCGTGGGTGCTGACACCCAGGCGCAGGCCGGACGCGCGCAGCGTGGCCAGGTCGGCCGGGGCCAGCGCGTCCAGGTCTTCCTGGCCCAGGTGCACGCCGTAGGCTCCGGCGTCGATGGCGGCCTGCCAATGGTCGTTGATGAACAGCAGGCTCTGCGTGCCCTGCACCGCTTGCACGGCGGCCTCGACCTCGCGACGCACGTCGTCCGCATCTGTTGACTTGAAGCGCAACTGCAGCGTGGGCACGCCGGCCTTGGCGATGCGTGCGACCCAGGCCGCGTCGGGCAGCACGGCATACAGGCCGAGTTGGCGCGGGCAAGGCGCGAACGCATCGCTGCGCGGCCAGGGCCGCAGGCTGAAATCAGCCGGATGCACTGGCCAGAGCGTCGCGTCGAAGTGGCCGAGGCGAAGCGTTTGCGCGCGCCAGGCCCGGCCCAGGGTTTCGGCGTCGATGTCGATGAAGCCGAGCTGTGCGCAGGCTCGTGTTGCGGCGCGATACACCGGGTCGTCGGCGGCGACGCTGCTGACGGAAGCCGGGCCTTGGGTCGGTGGCGCCGCGGCCGGTGCAAACGTCTGGTGGTGCGCGGCGAAGATGGCGTCGGCCATCGTGTCGATCGAAGTCATGTGCGGCTCTCGGCTCAGTGGTGGTGCCAGAACGGCGTGCCCAGCACCGGCGTGCTCGGCTGCGCGGCGTGCTGTTCGGCCATCGCCCCGCCCAGGCGCGCACCGCGGCCGGCCACAACGGCATCGGCAAACGCGCCGGCCATGCGCACCGGGTCCTGGGCCAGGGCCACCGCGGTGTTCAGCAGCACGGCGTCGAAGCCCCATTCCATGACCTGGCAGGCGTGTGACGGCAGGCCGAGCCCGGCGTCGACGATCATCGGCACGTCGAGCCGTTCACGCAGCACCTGCATGGCATACGGATTTACCGGGCCCTTGCCGGTGCCGATGGGCGCGGCCCAGGGCATGACGGCCTGGCAGCCCACGTCGACGAGGCGGCGGCACAGCACCAGGTCCTCGGTGCAATAAGGCAGCACCTTGAAGCCGTCCTTGACCAGGCGGCCGGCGGCCTCGACCAGGTTCAGCGTGTCGGGCTGCAGCGTGTAATCGTCGCCGATGAGTTCGAGCTTGATCCAGTCGGTGGCGAACACTTCGCGCGCCATGTGGGCCGTGGTAATGGCTTCCTGCAGGCTGTGGCAGCCGGCGGTGTTGGGCAGCACCGGCACGGCCAGTTGGCGCAGCAGTTCCCAGAAGCCGTTGTGCGGCGCGTCGCTATTTTTGTCACCACCGCCGGACAGGTTTTGCCGCCGCAACGAGGCGGTGACCATGGCCGGGCGGGCGCGGCGGATGGCGGCTTCCATCACGGCCGGCGATGGGTAGCGCGCGGTGCCGAGCAGCAGGCGGCTGTCGAAGCTTTGGCCGTACAGGACCAGCGGGTCGGCCTGGTTCGCACTTGAGCTGGTGGCGGTGTCGTTCATGGTGTTCCTTGTCTGCCTTGGTTGACTTGGTTGACTAGGCTTAGCCGCCGGTCACGGGCTGGATGACTTCAATGGCATCGCCTTCGCGCAGCGGCGTACGCGCGTGCTGCGCGGAGGGCACGAACTGCTTGTTGACCGCGGTCGCGAATGGCGGCCGGGCGTCGAGGCGGGCCAGCGCCTGTGCCAGGTCGGCGCCGTCGGGCAAGTCGTGCGGCACTTGGTTGATGGTGACTTTCATAGGGGGGTCTCGGTGGTGGTTTCGATGCGCAGCCCGAAGCGTTCGGCGAGCGGGCTGCGGCCGCCTTCCACCAGTTCCAGCGTGGCGTCGAGCAGGGCGGGCGCGATCAGAAAACCGTGGCGGTACAGGCCGTTGATCTGCAGCACATTGGGCGCGGTCAGGCGCAGGGCGGGCAGGTTGTCGGGCAGGGCGGGCCGGCATTGCGTGGCGATCTCCACGATGCGGGCCTCGGCGAATCCGCTGTGCACGCTGTAGGCCGCGCTCAGCAGTTCGAGGGTCGACCGCACGCTGGCGGGCGAGAGGTCGTCGGACTCGATTTCGGTGGCGCCGATCACGTAGATGTCGCCCGGCTTGGGCGCGATGTAGAGCGGGTAGCGCGGGTGCACCAGCCGGGTCGGGCGGGTCAGCCGCACCTCGGGCGCGTGCACGCGGATCACCTCGCCCCGCACGCCGCGCAGCGCGGGCCATGCGGGCCGTGCGCCCAGGCCACGGCAGTCGAACACCCAGTCGGGCTGGGCCTGGTGGCCCGGGCTGAAGTCTTCGGGGGCGCGCGGGCTGTGCCAATGCACACGAACACCGAGGCGGGGCAAGGCATCGGCCATGGCCGCGAGCAGGGCGCGGTTGTCCAGTTGCCCTTCGCCCGGCAGGTGCAGGCCTTCGCCAAAGCGCTGGCCCAACCCGGGTTCGAGTGCGTCGATGCCTTGCGCGTCGACCCTTTGCATGGCGGGCAAGTCGGGCAGGGAGGCTTGCGTCTGCTGCAGTTGCCGGCCGAGGCGTGCGGCCTCGGGTGCGTCCTGCCGGTGCCACAGGATGAGTGTGCCCGCCTGCTGAAAGAACACCGGCTGCGCCAGCGTGGCGATGAGCTGCGGCCAGCGTGTCAACGCGTGTTGACCCATGCGCACCACGCTGGCTTCGGTCACCGCCGATTCGGCCAGCGGGGCCAGCATGGCGGCGGCCACGCGGGCGGCCGAGCCTTCGGCTTCGGGGCCGCCCGCGTCGAACAGCGCCACGGCACAGCCCTTCTGCGCCAGCGTGCAGGCCAGCAGCCGGCCCATCAACCCCGCGCCCAGAATGGCCACCGACGACGACGCGGTCAGAGCTTCCATAATTCAGCCATGAACTCTTCCCACAACTCCATCCAGCGCAGCAACGGCGACAGCGACCACCGCGCGGCCGGCGCGCGTTACGTGCGTGTGTTGTCGATCGCCGGCTCCGACAGCGGTGGCGGCGCGGGCGTGCAGGCCGACCTCAAGACCTTCGCCGCACTCGGCTGTTACGGCATGACGGCCATCACCGCGCTCACAGCGCAAAACACGCGCGGCGTGAGCGGCATCCACAGCGTGCCGCCGGCCTTCCTGAAGGCGCAGCTGCAGGCCGTGCTCGACGACATCGGCGCCGACGCGGTGAAGATCGGCATGCTGCACGCGCCCGAGGTGGTAGAGGTGGTGGCTTGGGCTATCGACCATTACCGCCCGGCCAACGTGGTGCTCGACCCGGTGATGGTGGCCAGCAGCGGCGACCGGCTCATGGCGAATGAGACCGTGGCTGTGCTGGTGAAGGAGCTCTTTCCGCGGGCCACGGTGATCACGCCCAACCTGGACGAGGCCGCGCTGCTGCTGGGGCGCGGCATCGACGGCGTGGCCGCGCTGGACGACGCGGCCCAGGCGCTGCTCGCGCTGGGTGCACCGGCCGTGCTGCTGAAGGGCGGGCACCTGACGGGCGACGACGTGGTCGACGTGCTGCTGCAGGCGGATGGCGCAAGTCTGCACCTGAAGACTTCGCGCATCGCCACGCCGAACGGCCATGGCACGGGCTGCACGCTGTCTTCGGCCATCGCCTGTTATCTGGCGCAGGGGCTGGCCCTGCCGCAGGCGGTGCAGCAGGCGCGGGGCTACATCCTGCAGGCCATCGCGGCTGGCGCGCACGTACGCACCGGGCAGGGGCAAGGGCCGCTGAACCACGGCTTCGCGCCGGTGGCGATGCACATCCTGCCGGACTGAAGCTTTCATCGGCCGTGCGCTCCGCGTGCTCCGTGTACTCCACGTGAGCCGCGTGACTGGGTGAGCCAGGCCAGCACGAAGGTGGCGGCCAGCGTCGGCAGCGCCGAGCCCCATTGCGGCAGCCACTGGGCCAGGCCGTGGTACAGCGCGATGCCGCCCAGCCACAGGCCGGCGGCGGCCCAGTCGATGCGCCGGCCCGGCTGTGCCACATCCGGAATGGCCGCGCCCGGGGTGCCCAGCCGGCCCAGGATCACGCCGAACAAAGGCACGAACACCGAGCTCAGCATCAGCAGAAACGGCTCGAGGCTGTGCATCGGCAGCGCCAGGCCCAGCAGCGTGCACAGCACGGCCAGCACTAGGCCCCAGCGGCGCACGCTCCAGCGTGGCCAGATGCTGTGTGACGACACCGCGCCCGAGTAGACGTCGCCATAGGCGTTGTCGAGTTCGTCGATGAGGATCAGCCCCAGCGCCAACAGCCCGCCTTGCGCCAGCAGCAGCGCAGTGACCAGGCTCGCATTCGGCTCGGCCACGCTCACCACCATCACACCGAGCGCGTAACACCAGATGTTGGCCAGCACATAACCCAGCCAGGTACCGCCGAAGCTGCCGCGTGCGCTGCGCCCGTGGCGCGCGTAGTCGGCCACCAGGGGCAGCCACGACACCGGCATGGCGATCACCAGATCCAGTGCCGACCACATCCCCATGCTGCCGTCGCCGGGGCGCTGCCAGAACGCGTCGAAGCCCTTGGCCGCCAGCGCATGGGCGAACTGCCAGGTGAGCCACAGCAACGAGACGATCACCAGCGGCAGGCCGAAGCGGCTCACGAAGCGCCGCACCAGGGTCAGCATCGAGCCGGCCATCAACGCGGTGAGCACGCCGCCCCACAGCAGCGTGGTCAGCAACACACCGCCGGCGCCATCGAGGCGGATGCCGAAGGTTTGTTGCGCGATGGCGGCCGTGCCCTCGCGCATGATCACCAGCTCGAACGTGGTCCAGCCGATGAGCTGCACGATGTTCAGGCCCACCGGCAACCGCGCGAACAGGCTGCCGTAGGTGGCATGCATCAGGCCCGCACTCGAGAGCCCGCTGGCGCAGCCGATGCGCGCCGTCCAGGCCAGCAGCCCGGCGCCGACGAACGAGCCGAACACGATGGCCAGCACCGCGTCGCGCGTGCCGACGGCGGGCACCAGGTAGGCGCCGACCTGCATCACCAGCAGGCCCACGCCCAGGCTGAACCACAACGCTGCCTGGTCGCTCCAGCCCAGGGCCCGCTGCTGCGTCGAAAGCGGCGTCAGCGCCTCGTTGACGGCGTGGCCCGCAGCGGGCGAGGGCGCCGCGGATGGCGGCAATGAAGAGGAAGACAAAGACGAACCGGCCATGCGCACACTCCAGAAAATGGACGGCAGGGACCTTGGCCCCGCGTGGCGACGTCCTTGGTGGACGGGCCGGCGGAGCCTGCTTCCCTGCGCGAGGATTACCTCAATCAGGTTCAAAGGGACTTTCTCAGTCGACGCGGAAATGAATCCGCGGCAACACCCCTAGCGAAAGCACCCACGCGGGGTGCGGCGGCGATTGTAGGCCGGCTTTGAACGGGACGATGAACTAGAGCCGGCGCAAGGGTTTATGCCGCCACACCAGGCGGTAGTAGCTGGTCTGCAAAGCCAGCATCGACAGGAAGGCGACGGGGTAGGCCACCCAGATGCCGTTCAGGCCGATGCGCTCGCTCAACAACCAGGCCACCGGCACCTCGATCGCCAGGATCGCGAACACCGAGTTCAACGTAGGCACCAGCACACTGCCGCTGGCGCGCATCAGGCCCGACAGCACGGCCGACATGCCGAACACGATCGAGCTCCACAACATGATGTGCAGCAGCGTCTGCGCGATTTCGAGCACCGCCGCGCTGGTGATGAAGAAGCCGAGCAGCCTGCGTGAAAACAGATACACCAGCAGCACCAGCGAGCCGGTGAGCACCAGGTTCAAAACGATGCCGGTGCGGGCGATCTGGCCCAGCGTGTGGCCGCGGCCCGCGCCGATGGCCTGCGCACCGAGGATGGACGACGTGATGGCAATCGACAGCGCCGGAAACTGCACATACGCCACCACCTGGTTCACCGCGCCGTAGGCTGCCGTGGCGTCCGAGCCGAAGCGGTTCACCAAGAACAGCACCGCCACTTCCGACAGGGCGATCACCACCATCTGCACGCCCGTGGGCAGGCCGATGCGCAGCACCTTGACCAGCAGCATGCGGTCGATGCGCAGGTGCTTCATGAACGCCGCATCGGGTGCCAGCGCGTGGCCGCGGCGGCGCAGGTACCAGGCCAGCCAGACCAGGGCCGCCACGTACGACAACACGCTGGCCCAGGCGCCGCTGGCCACGCCCATCCGCGGCAGGCCGAGCCAACCGCGGATCAGCGCCGGCGTGAGCAGCAGACCCACCGCCGTGGACAGCAGCAGCGTGAGCAGCGGGGTGTAGGTGTCGCCCACGCCGCGCATCATCGAGGTGACCAGCAGAAAGACGAACAGGCCCGGCATCGCGATCAGCATCACCCGGGCATAGGCCGTGGCGCCGGGCAGGATGTCGGCCGGCGTGCCCAGCCAACCGAGAAAGACGTCGGTGAACACGCCGCCGAACACGGCCACTACGACACCTGCCACCAGGCCGACACACAGGGTCGTGCCGGCGATGGCCTTGACCCGGTCGGGCTCGTTCGCGCCCCAGGCCTGGCCGATCAGCACCGAGGCGCCGGCACCCAGGCCGATGGAGAACGAGATCAGAAAGAACAGCACCGGGAAGAACGCCGACACCGAGGCCAGCGCGCCCACGCCCAGCATCTGGCCCAGGTAGACGTTGTTCACCGTGCCAGACAGCGCCTGCAGGATGTTGCTGAGCATCATCGGGCCGAGGAACACCAGGAACGCCCGCCACATCAGCGGCGCCCGGGGCGTTCGCGTGGCCGGCGGCATGGCGCTCACGCGGCCGTCTCCTGGGCTTGCAGGGCGGGCGCGCCGAAGGCCTGGGCTGCCAACTGCTGCGCATAGCGCCGCAGATCGGCCGGCCAGGCCGCCAGCTGTGCGTCGAACCCCGCACGGTCATGCGCGAACAGGGCGCGTGTGGCGTCCTCGAACCCGGGCTGTTCGCCCCCGGCGACCACCATGAAGCGGTAGGCCGCTTCCCTGGCCTGGCGCGCGCGCTCACCGGCATCCAGCCGCTTGCGCGCACCGTCGACCAGTTTCCTCAGCGCTACTGACGCGCCGCCGGGTTGGGTGGCGAGCCAGTCCCAGTGGCGTGGCAACAGCGTGACCTCACGTGCGACCACGCCGAGCCGGGGCCGGCCGGGGCCACGGGGCGCGGTCGGCTCCGCCGTTTCGGGCGAGGCTTCCGGTGTGGGCGGCGGTAGGCGGCGTAACACCTCGGAAACGCTCCCGCGCAGGTCGAGTTCGATGATGGCGCCGTCGCTGTCGTTGAACACGTACACCGGCTGGGCGGTATCGGCAGCGGCCTCGTGAACAAACGGGGCGACGTGATGCAGGGGGCCTTGGGCGAGTTGTCGGCCGGCGTGGAACGCTGTGCTCTCGGTTTGGGATGAAATGGGCATATTTTTCCAGGTTTTGATGGAATTATACCCGGGTGAAATTATTTGTGGATCGTCGGCCGGTTCGTCTCGGCGGTTTTCCTGCCGGACATTTCCCTTTTACATACCGCTGTGTCAACGAAAATGCGTACAAGTTTGTTAAGGGCTACGGCGCTGCCGACCAAAACAGCGCAACCGTTTGCGCCGCAACGCAGGCGGTGCCGCAAATTTACAATTGGACGGTTTCTGCCGCTCCAGGGCTGGCGCCAGGCGGCTTTAGGCGGCTTTAGGCAGCTGGGGCGGCCCATTTTTGAAATATTTTTGTCCGCTGGCGGGCTGGGCTTGCGGGCCGCCGGATAATCACATTAAAAATATCAGCTAAGTCTTTGATCTTGTGAAATCTTTTTGATTTCTATACACTTGCCCCACACCCCATTTCGTCTGGAGATGAATTCATGTCATCCAAAGAAAGCAAAGCTTTGAAGCGCCTCCTACAAATTGTTTCCGCCTTTACCTGTGCCGCGCTGCTGGCCAGTGCGCCCGCCGACGCGGCCCAGCGCAAAAAAGTCGCCATTGAAAAGAAGCAGACGAGCGTCGTTGCCGTCAAGCGCAACACCAAGTCGGTCGTCGTGGCCAAGTCGGCCCGCAGCACGCGCACCGCCAAGGCTACCGTCGCGTCCCGCCGCAAGGGCGTCGTCCGCGCCGCAGCGCCGATCATTCCCGCACCGCAGTCTTTTGGCCAACTGGCCGGCCTGCACGCCGCGGGTGACGCGCTCGACCTGAAGTCCAGCGTGGCCCTGGTGATCGACCAGGAAACCAGCGAAGTGCTGTTCAGCAAGAACGAACAGGCCGTGTTGCCCATCGCCTCTTTGACCAAGCTCATGACCGG
>JAQGMQ010000196.1 GCA_028292305.1 Rhodoferax sp. | reverse complement strand
ACCCATGCGTTGTCGCGGGCCAGCAGACGCAACAGGCTCTGAAAGCCCGGCGCGCCCACGCCCTCGGTGGCAGGCACCCGCCCGAAATGATCCACCACCACCGGCACCGGCAAGGCGGCCAGCCACTCGCCGATGTCGGGTTGCCGATGGAAGTCCGCGTAGAACTG
Source organism: Rhodoferax sp. (assembly GCA_028292305.1). Classification (GTDB taxonomy): domain Bacteria; phylum Pseudomonadota; class Gammaproteobacteria; order Burkholderiales; family Burkholderiaceae_C; genus Rhodoferax_B. The sequence goes on along the minus strand of JAQGMQ010000196.1, from coordinate 13,786 downwards.
CAGATGCCATCCGAGCGCGCCAATGCGCACGGCCAGGCGTTTGGCGTCGTCCAGGCCCAGGCCGCGCGTTCCCGCGGCCAGGTTGATGCGAATGCCGCGAAAGCCCAGGCCGTGCAGGCGTTGCAACTCCACATCCGACACGCCTGGCGCCACCACACCGACGGCGCGCAGTGCCATGTCGCCGGGCGCGGTCAAGGCATGTTCGATGGCCCGGTTGTCGGTGCCATAGACGCTCGGCTGGACCAGCACGGCACGCTGGCAACCGATGCTGCGCAGCATCGCCGCGTAATCCATCCACGGCGACTCGTGCGGCACGAAATGCGTGTCGGGCAGCAGCGGGTAGCGCGCCTGCGGGCCGAACACATGCGCGTGGCAGTCCGTCGCACCGGCCGGCAACCGCAGCGCCGGTGCGCGCCCCGGCACGACCGGTGGTGTCACGTCCGCCCGGCGCATGGTTCAAGCCTTCGCTTGACGCGCTTCGACCGTCGCGCGTTCGATCTCGTAGTGCTCGTTGAGGTCGATCAGGTCTTCGATCTCCTGCCGTGCGGCGACCCACTCGGCCTGGCTCAGGTCGCTGACCTTGCCGGTCTCGCGCAACTCGCCGAGCAGCTTCTTCTGGTAGTGGAAGTTGCTGCAGATCACCACCTGCGCCTCGATGCAGGCCACGTAGCCCATCTCCTGCAGTTCCTTTTTGGTGTAGATCGGACGGCCATCGCGGTTGCCGCGGCTTTGCACATACACCAGCGGCAGGCGGCACTTGCGTGGCGCTTCTTCGGCATCCTTCTGGTTGCGCGGGAACAGCAGGCCGAGGTCGGCACCGACATCGGCCGCCGCGTTGACGCGCGACACCGCCTCTTCAAGACCCATGGCGCGGCAGGTGTCCGAACGGGCAATGATCACGAAGTCGGGATCGGCGGCATCACGCGCCTTCACGGCGTACTCGATCTTCTCGACGAACTCTTCCGTCGGAATGCCGTGCACCACGTAGGTATGGTAGTGGGCGCGCTTGGGATACAGCGCGTCTTCGATGTGCACGCCCGCCACGCCGGCGCGGATGAATTCGCGCACCGTGCGCATGGTGTGCAGCGGATCGCCCCAGCCCGCGCCCGCGTCCACGATCAGTGGAATGTTGATCTTGCTGGCCACGTCTTCGGCCAACCGCACCTGTTCGGTCATGGTGAGTTGCGGCTCGGTCACGGTCGAGGCGCCGCCGGTGACATAGCCGCCGACATAGGTGGCTTCATAACCGAGCGACTGGACGAGGCGCCCCGTGAGCGCGTCGTAAACCGCTGGCATGTGCAGGAAGGTCTTGCTGCGCAGCAGTTCGCGGAGCTTGGTGGTTTGTTTCTGTTGCATGGTGTGTCGCTTCTGGGGTGGTGGATGAACGAAACGAATTCTGCGACGGTCGACCCATGACGTCGAGTGATAAAATCTTATCTCCCCATAACTTCCAGAGATACCTTTGGCCGCTTCCGCATCTCACCTTCTGGCCCGCTTGCGATTCCGTCATCTGCAGTTGGTGGCTGAGGTCGAACGAACCGGCAGCCTGACCCGCGCTGCCGAGGCGCTCAACCTGACCCAGCCGGCGTTAAGCAAAGCGCTCAAGGAAATCGAGGACATGCTCGGCTTCGAGGTTTTTCAGCGCGGGGCGAGGGGACTGCAAAAAACGCCCCAGGGCGCCGTGCTCGTCAACGGGGCGTCGTTGTTGCTGCGCGAGCTGGCGCATGTGCAGCTGGAGGCTGATGCCGCCGGGGCTGGCGGCGACCTGAGGGCCGTCTTGCGCCTGGGGACATCGGCCTTCCTGGCGGTTGGAATTCTGCCGCCCGTGATCGCCCGGCTTACCGACCTGGTTCCGCCAGTGGCGGTACGCCTGCGCGAAGACAACGTGCCGCGGCTGTTCGAAGCCCTGCTGATCGGCGACCTGGATGCGCTCGTGACGCTGTACAACGCGGACGTCATGGCCTCCACCGCGGGTCGCGAGGTGCAGTTCGAGAAGATCTCCGAAGAGCGTTACGTGGTCATCGCGCCGCCCGGCCATCGGCTGGCGCGGACGCGCGCGGTGACGTGGCAACGGCTTGCCGAGGAACCCTGGGTGCTGACGCTCAAACCTTCGCTTGCGCGGGTGTTCGTCGAGGACAGTTTTCGCCGCCATGGCGTGGCGCCCCCTTCGCCCATTTGCGAGACGGAGGGACCATTGACCGCGGCACGCATGGTGGCGGCGGGTGTCGGCTTCAGCAGTGTTCCGCAGTCGACGGCAGAGGAGCCGTTGCGCAATAAGGCGGTGAACCTGGTCAGGATGGAAACCCCTCAACAGAGCGCCACGCTAGGCCTGGTCTACCGCACCGCCGCCGCAGCGCATCCGCGGGTGGCCTTGCTCCGGCAGGCCCTGTTTGGCGCGGCTCACAAAGGTGAACCGCGTTGACGTGAAGTGAGCGGTGCTGCACACCTGGTCGGCGCATCGACAGAAAAGATCTTCTCGAAAACCAATCAGGCGGCCATGACCGACGTTGCACCTTCCCCCGCACGCCAACCGCTGGAGATCATGCGGCTGGCAGCGAAAGTCCAGGTCTTCGTCCGGAACTGTTTGCCTGACGGGTTGCCTGGACTGTCGGCCGACCTGCGCGCATCGCCGCATGGAATTCCGGCGCTGGCCAAACAGCCTCCGTGCCTCTGGGCGATGTGCCAGGCATGGGTTTTGCACCAGGCACCGTATCAACTGCAATGCGCAAGGATGTCACATGCTGAAGCCTCCCATCCCGCCCGACGAGGGCATGCGTCTGGAGACTTTGCGCTCCCTGAACCTGCTGGACACCGCGCCAGAAGAGCGGTTTGACCGGCTCACCCGCATGGCCAGGCGCATCTTTGGCGTGTCCATGGCGTTGGTCAGTCTTGTGGACCAGGAGCGGCAGTGGTTCAAGTCGGCCGATGGCATGCAGGTGCGTGAAACCTCGCGCGACGTGTCCTTCTGTGCGCATGCGATTCTGAGCGACTCCGGCATGGTGGTGCCCGACGCGCTGGAAGACCTGCGTTTTGCCGACAACCCGCTGGTCACCAGCGGCCCGCAAATCCGCTTCTATGCCGGTTGGCCGCTGGTTGCGCAGAACGGCAGCGTGCTCGGGACGTTCTGCGTGCTCGACCCGCAGCCCAAGGATTTCAGCCCTGAAGACCTGCGCGTGCTTGGCGATCTGGCCAGCATGGCGGCCCGGGAGATTTCCATCCATGCGTTGGACACCACCGACTCTCGGACCAAGCTGTACAACCGGCGCGGCTTCAAGGTACTGGCCCAGCATTCGCTGAACATGGCCGAGCGCGAAAGCAAACCCTGCAGCCTGGCGTTCTTTGGCCTGGACCGCTTCCGCGCCATCAATGACGCCCTCGGGCAAGCCGAGGGTGACAAGGCGTTGTTGTCGTTTGCCGAACAGATGCGGCGTACCTTCCGTGGCGCGGATGTGCTGGCGCGCCTGGACGGCGACAAGTTCGTGGCCCTGCTGTTCGACTGCAGCGCCGAGCCCGCGCAACGCATCGTCGGGCGCTTGCTGGCCGCGCTGGAGCGGCGCAACCAATTCAGCAAAAGCGGCTATGACGTCGTCTGCAGCTACGGGATCCGGGACGTGGCTGCCCAGAACCATGTGGACCTCGACACGCAACTGATGCACGTCGAGGCCCTGATGCGCGAGAACAAGCGAAGCCGTGAAAACGCATAGGCTGCAAGCCGACGTGGCCGGCTAGACGCAGAAGGGCTTCTTCCGCTCTTCCGCTCTTCCGTCGGCGCCGCGCACGACTCCTGCCGATGCCGCACCGCCAGGCTCGCGTCAGTGGCTCTTTTCTGTTGCGCTGCCCGCAAGCCCGGCCGCCAGCGGTGGCACCGGGGATGGGAATTTGCCCAGGCCCGGCAAGCGCAGCTTCAGGTCGTTCACATCGACGCCGAAGCCCAGACCGAGCAGGTTCAGCTCCACACCTTCCTCGCGGGCCACGGTGATGCCGGCCAGGCCCAGCAACGACAGCTGCCAGCCCGTGCCGCTTGGCGCCTTGCCGATGAAGGTGTGCGGGCCGAGGTAGTCCTTGCCGATGGCGGTGGGTGGCAAGTCCAGACCGAGCGCGGGCACCTGGCGCGCGACCCAGGCGACAAAGGTATTGCTGTTCGGCCCGGGCCAGAGACGGTATTCGCGCCGCCACGGATAGGCCGCAACGGCGGTCTCGATGGCGTTGATCATGGCGTCCGCCGCGGGGCCGCGGTGCTCGGTCAGCAGTTGCGGATAAGCGCCATACCAATGCGTGTCGGGCGCGGTGCCGGTGGTGGTCACCAGCGAGTCGCCGCCGTCCCGCGCGCGCCAGCCGACGATCTGGTACGTGGTGTATTCGTTCGCACCCGCGCGCTTGACGGCGATCCACGGGTGGATGCCGAAGGCGCCGCGCCAGCGCACGATGCGGGCGCCGTAGACCTGCACCACCGCGCGGCGTTCGACCTTGGGATCGGGCGCCTGGCCCGTGCTGACGCTGGTGGTCAGTTGCCACGGCGTGTCCAGGTCGAGCGTGCCCGAGGCCAGCACGCCGATGGGGCCGAGCAGCAGCAACAGCAGCAGTGCCAACAGCCGAAGCGGCCAGCGCAGCCAGCGCGCGCGGGGGCGGGTGGCGGCCAGTGCGGCGGCGGGCGGGCGGGGTGCGTTGGAATCTTTGAACATGGGCGCAGTATGCCCACGGGGACATGGCCCCGCCTTGCGGCCGCCGTACGCCCTTGGCTGCGGGGCGTGCGGCACGGATGGCGCCGGGCTGCGGCCTCGCTCAGGGCCCGAAGACGATGGCGGTGCGGCGGTGGCTGAACTTCCAGCCGTCGGCGGTGCGCACGTAGTCGTCGGTGTAGTCCACCACCAGCGGCGGCGACGGCGCTGGCGGTGTGTCGCCGGTGGCGCCGGCGAGCACCAGGGCCACGCAGGTGCCGGTGGCCGCGTCCGGGCCGGTCATGTCGATGCGGACGTTGCCGCACAGGTGGCGGGTCACCCTGCCGGTGGGCCGGGCGATCAAAAAAGCGCGGATGGCTTCGTGTCCCGCACTGCGTTGCCCGGCGCGTTCAAACACGCCGTCGGGCGCGAACAGGTCAACGAAGGCGTCGTAGTCGAGGTGGTCCACCGTCCAGGCGAAGTCATGGCACAGGCGGCTGCAGTCGCGCTCGCAGCGGCGCTGTTCTTCTGGGTGCGGGGCCATCGGGTCAGCGCAGGTTCAGCGTGTCGAGCCCGCGCGCGCCGCTGTCGGGGCGCCTCTTGATGCTGGCCTCGTCTTCGCCGGAATGGAAACGCGCAGCCAGGTCGGCGGGATCGAAGTCGACCCCGATCGGATTCTGCGCAAACGCGGCGCTGTGGAAAAACGCGCCCGCCTCCTGCACGGTGGCGTAGTTGTCGACCTGCAGCTCCACCTGGTTGCCGTCGGGGTCGGCGTAGTACATGGACGTGGTGGGGCCATGGTTCAGGCAGCAGACCGGGCGGATGCCGGCTTGGTCCAGCCGCTCGTAGGTGGACACCAGGTCGCCAAGCGATGCATAGGTGAATGCCATGTGGTGCACGCCGGCCGTGCCTTCGCGCTGCGGCGCCAGTCCCGGCATGTTCAGTACCGCGATGCGGTGGTGCTCTTCGTCGTAGGAGAGAAATGCGAGATGCCCGTCCGAGAAGGCCGGCCTGGCGCCCAGCACGGTCACGTACCAGTGGACCATGGCCTCGAACTGCGAGCTGCGCAGCACCACGTGCGCCAGGCGCGCCGGCGAGATGACGGCTGCATTGCCGGCTGGTGCGGCTCGGCTTGGGGATTCAACAACTTCATTCATCGACGGTCTCCTCTTGGGGTTGCGGGTGGGTGCGGCGGGCGGCGTCCGGCCGCGACTGGCCGGTGGCGATTGCCAGCACATCCGAACCGCTGTGCGCGGGCCAGGCCGCGCCGGTCCAGGCAATGTGCTGGTCGGGCCGGATCAGCGTGAAGGCCTGGGCGTACAGGCTCTGCACCGCCGGGTTGTCGGTGCGCAGGATCTTGAGCGGCACACCCAGCCGGGCCGCGTCGCGTGTGGGCGCGTGCAGCGAAGCCTCGGGCGTGTCCTGCGAGACCAGCAAGGTGAAGCCTTCGCCGAAGTGGTCGAACAGGGAACTGCCGTCGTGCAGCCAGACGTGCGGCGCGCGGCCGCCGGGCAGGGCGCTGGGTACATAGTTCAGGAAGTCGCGGGGCGCGGCGGCCTGGCCCGGCAACTGCTGCACGACGGGGGAGTCGGTGTAGCGGTCGCCCAGCACCGTGCCCAGCGTGTAGAACTCCTGCAGCTTCTCGGCGTTGATGCGTCGGCCCACCCGCTCTCGCGCGGCCTGGCCCGCGGGGGTGTCGTCCTCCAGGCCCGCCTCGAACAGCGCATTGCTCACCTTCGCGTGGTTGGCCGAAGCCTCCTGCAACACGTTGAGATGCACCGGCCGGCGTTCCAGCGCATAGCTTTGCAGCAAGGTCTCGCCGCCCCAGCCTTGCAGCACGGCGGCGAGTTTCCAGCCCAGGTCGACGGCGTCGCTGACGCCCATGTTCATGCCGAAGCCGCCATAGGGGGGATGCAGGTGGCAGGCGTCACCGGCCAGAAATACACGGCCATCGCGGTAGCGGTCGGCAATGGCGCGGTGGGCCAGCCACTCGTCGATGCTGAGGATGTCGTACGGCAGGTCGATGCCGGTGGCGCGGCGAATCAGGTCGGCCGCGTTGTCCATCGTCACCTGCACGTCCGGCGCCAGGCCCGTGGGCATGAAGAACCAGCGGTCGTCGCTGTCCATCGGGCCGATGTGGCTGGGCACGTCGCCATTGATCTGCCAGTACATGATGGCCTTGCCGTGGCCGTGGGCCTCGGCCAGGCCCGGCGCGCGAAACACGATGTTGTAGTTCCTCGACAAGGCGAAGCTGCCCTCCATGCGGGCCCCGATGGCGTCGCGCACGAAGCTGCGGCCGCCGTCGCAGCCGACCAGGAACGCGGCCTCGATCTCATGCGTTTCACCCGACGCCAGGTCGCGCACCGTCGCCACCACCACGTCCTCGTCCTGTGCGAACCGCAGCAGCTCGTGGGCCAGACGGATGCGCACGCCGTCCACGGTTTCCAGGTGCTGCAACATCACCTTCTCCAGCGTGTACTGCGGGATCCACTGGGCATGCTCGGCATAGAGCGGGTTGCGCCCGGGGGCGCAATACAGCGCGTTCTCGAAGCGGGTGAGCAAATGGCCGGCCATGCGCGTGGTGAAGGCGATGTTCGACGGGTGGTCCAGGCCCAGCGGCGACGCCTGCCGCAGCGCGTCGGCGATGCCCCAGCGCCGGAAGTGCTCGCGGGTTCGCACATTGGTGGTTTTGGCCCGTGGCGCCAGGCCGATGCGGGGGTTCTTCTCGATCACCACGCAGTCGATGCCGCGGTGCCCCAACTCGATGGCGAGCCCCTGGCCGACCGGACCGGCCCCGACGATCAGCACCTGCGTTTGCTGGCGGGGAAGAGGGTTGTTGGACATGGGGCGGCTCAGGTTATTCAGGTGACGCACCGGTGCGCTTCACCATCTCGGCGTAGAAGGTGGATTCACTGGCGATGAGCGAGGTCAAAGCGGCCGGCGCCAGGGGGTAGGGCACAAAGCCGAACGCCGCGAATTTCTCGGCCACCTCCGGTTGGGCCAGCACCTCGTTCAAGGTCTGGTTGATGGTGGCGACCACCGCCGCGGGCGTGCCCTTGGGCGCCATCAGCGCCAGCCAGCTCCTGACGCTCAGGCCCTTTGGGCCACCCGACTCTTCGAAGGTGGGCACGTTCGGCATGAAGGCCGAGCGCGGGGTGTCCGCCAGCGCCACCAGCCGCAGCTTGCCCGCCTTGAGCAGGGGGCCGGCGCTGCCCAGGCTGGCCAGGGCCCAGTCCACTTCGCCGGTGGACACCGCCACGTAGAGCTGCGAGATGTCCTTGTAAGGCACATGCACCATCTGCGTCCCGGTCAGCGCCTGCACCTGGGCGCCACCGATGTGCAGCGGCCCGCCGACCGCGTTCGACCCGTAGGTGATCTTGCCCGGCGACGAGGTCGCCGTTGCGATCAGGTCCTTCACCGAATGGATCGGGCTGTTGTTCCCCACCACGATGAAGAACGAGAGGCTGTAGAAGGCCCCGACCGGTACGAAATCGGTCTTCGGCGCATAGGGCAGGCTCTTGAACAGCGACGGGTTCACCGACAACACGCCGACATCGGCGACCAGCAGGTCATAACCCGTCGGCGCGGCCTGCTTGACGGCGCTGGCGGCGATGAAGCCGCTCGCGCCCGGCCGCGGGTCGACCAGCACCGGCTGCTTCCAGGCGGCGCCCAGACGTTCCCCGACGACGCGGCTCGCGACGTCCGGCCCGCTGCCACCCGGGAATGGCGAAACCAGGCGAACCGGTTGGTTCGGGAAGCCTTGCGCCGAGCTCGGCTGGCCGGCCATGCCGAGGCCCATGGCCAAGCCGACGACGGCGAGAACTGCGGCGTTGGGACGGATCATTCTTGTCTCCTTGTTTTTCGGCGAAGGCTGAGGCCGGCGCTTTCTTCGCACCGGCTCCCGTCGCCTTGGGCCGCATGGTAGAAGCCTGTCGCTGATGCGGATAGATGCTAAGATTTCAAGGTTGATACGCTGGCCGTATCACCGAAACCAATGAAACTCAGCGCCCTGCAGAATCTGATCGCCGTGGTCGAGCGGGGCAGCATCCGTGCCGCCGCCCGGGCCCTGGATGTGCCCCAGCCCGTCATCACCCGCAGCATTCAGGAACTGGAGCGCGACCTCAAAGTCGTGCTTTTCGAGCGCAGCAAAAAGGGGGTGACCTTGACCCCGATGGGCCAGGTTTTCTGGCGCCGCGCGGTGATGGCCACCGGCGAGTTGCGCCGGGCGCAGGACGAGCTGGATCAACTGCGCGGCGAAACCCACGGCAGCCTGACCGTCGGGCTGTCCATGGTCTCGCAGATCACCCTGATGCCGGGCGCGCTGCGGCAATTTCGCCAGCGCTACCCGGACGTTTCGCTGGACATCATCGACACGCTGTACCCCGGTGCCGAAGCCGCGCTGAAAGACGGGTCCATCGATTTTTACGTCGGGCCCGTCATCGACCACGTGCCCCAAGGTCTTGGCGTGGAGAAGATCTTCGACACGCAACGCGTCATCTTCTCCCGGAAAGGGCACCCGTTGGCAAAGGCCGAATCGCTCAGGGAACTGCTGCATGCCGAGTGGGTCACCACCTCGGTGACCAGCAAGGGCGAAGACGAGATCGGACCGCTGTTTGCCCAGCATGGCCTGCCGGCACCGCGGCTGGTGGTGCGTGCGCACGCCGGCTTGACCTACATCATGATGCTGGCCAACTCCGACCTGTTGATGATGCTGCCCGAGAAGTGGGCCCAGTTTCCGCTGTGGGGCCACCTGTTCCAGGCCATCCGGGTGAAAGAAGTGCTGGCAACACGCCCCATCTGTATCGTGCAACGCACCGGCCTGCCGCTGACGCCCGCGGCCGAGTATTTTTGCGACATGGTGCGCAGAGAAGGCGCCGGTCTGCAGGCCTAGGCGCGGCGCGGCTTCGCTCGCTTCCTACAGCCGGACGCGTGTTTCTCCCCTGTCGGCTCGCCGCCGAGCGCGCACGATGGCCGATTGCCATGACCTACGGGATGAAACATGAAACCTCGCGGATTGCTTTTTTCCGCCCTGATCGGCGCGGTGGCCAGTGCACGGTCGATGACGCCGATGGCCAGCATCGCGGCGGCACGGCTGCTGGGCCACCGCACGCCGGGCCGGCTGCTCCTGCTGGACCGCCCGCTGTTCGAGTTTGGCGCGTTGGCCATGGGCGTCGGTGAACTGTTCGGCGACAAGATGAAGACCGCACCCGACCGCACCGTTTTTCTGGGCCTGCTGGCGCGGGTGATGAGCGCAGGCATCGCAGGCGCTGCATTGGCGCCGCGCGGTCGCGAACCGGCCGGCGCCGTGACGGCTGTGGCAACCGCGGTGCCGCTCGCCTACCTGACGCTGGCCGGCCGTGAGCGGGCCATGGCCCGCCTGGGCCAGACCCGCAGCGGCTTGATCGAGGACGCGCTGATCGTCGCCCTCGGTGTGGCGGTCGTGGCCCTGGCGGTCAGATCCGAAAAGGCTTGGTGATCGCGATGCCGGGAGCGGGGCCTGCGGAAGCCGGCGACCGGCACCGGCTGGTGTCCCGGCCGTTTGCGAAGTCTGAAGGATCATTCGTCAGCGCCTGTTGACCGGCGTCTGATCATGGGCTCGGCCGGACGGCCGGACGGCCGCAGACCGACGTCACCGAAGACCATCAGGCCGCTGACCCCACAGCGGGCCGCCTGGCCGCCTTAAGCGGTGTTAAGCATCGTGCGCCTAAGATGGCAGCCCACCACCAGCGAGACAAGACATGAAGTTGAAGAAAATGAACAGGGCCGCGGCTGCCGCCGTTGCAGCGGCGGCCTGCATTGCTTCGGTCGCCTTCTTCCCATCCACCGCGGCAGCGTTCGACGGCTGGCACCTGGAAGACGCCACCGCGATACCCGGCAAAGGCTCCGCCTGGGATTACGTGTCGCTGGATGCCGCACGCGGCCATCTGTTTCTCGGCCGGCGCAGCACCGGTCTGCAGGTCTACGACATCGCAAGCCACAAGGCGATCGCCATCATCGGCAGCACGCCTGCCGACAGCTCGAACGGCGCCACCGTGATGCAGGATCTCGATCTGGGTATCTCCTACAACGAAAACGGCACGATCACGCCTTTCAAGCTTTCCACGCTCGAGGCGCAGCCGTCCATCAAGCTCGGAGACGAACTGGATTCGGTGCACTACGATCCGGCCACGCAGCGCCTGTTCGTGAACATGGCGGCCGGCAAGGAGGGCACCGAACTCATCGTGCTGCAGGCGCCGTCGTTCAAGGTGCTGGGCTCGGTCAGGCTCACCAGCAAGAAGCCGGAACATGCCGAAGCCGACGGCAGGGGCAATATGTTCATTGCTTCGCGTGACGAAAACGCCGTCTACCGCATCAGCACCAAAGACATGGCCGTCACGGCCCAATGGCCGACACCGGGCTGCGTGCAGACCAACGGCCTTGCGCTGGATGCGGCCAACCACCGGATCTTCCTGGGCTGCCGCGGCAGCGCGAGCGTGAAGCCTTCGTTCGTCGTCATGGATGCCGACAATGGCGCCGTCGTCTACAGTGCCGAGATCGGTGGCGGCAACGACGACGTGGTGTTCGACCCGCAACTCAAGCGCGTGTTTCTGGCCAATGGCGTCAACAGCGTGCTCAATGTGTTCGAACAGGTCGACGCCAATACCTACAAGCCCTCGGAAGCGTTGGGCACGCAGGCCGGCGTGCGCACCATGGCCATGGACCCGAAGACCAAAAAGATCTACGCCATCACGGCCGAGGGCAGCGCCGACTACACCAAGAAGATCACGACCAGCGTTTCACCCTATTACGCCAATACGTTTTTCCCTGACCGGTTCTTTGTGTTGACCTACAGCAAGTGAATGGCTGACGCACGCGATGGCGGTCATGGTCCATGCAGGTGAGGCAACGCATGCGCCAGCGTTCATGGCTGCGGCATAGCCAGCATCCGTTGTGGCCCATCGTGGCCGCCAGCCTGTGGATGGCGGTGGCCGCCAACTTCTCGCTGTGGCAGAAGCTGGGCGATCTGCATTTTTTCGATGGCCTGAAAGGCTGGCTGTTCATCGCTGGCATGGGGCTGATGGTGGCCGCGGCGCTGGTCGCGGTGCTGAGCATTTTTGCCTGGCGCTGGACGCTCAAGCCGGTGCTGGCGCTGTTCCTGCTGGTCGCCGCTTTCGGTGCCTATTTCATGCAGACCTACAGCATCGTCATCGACCCGACCATGCTGCTCAATACCCTGCAGACCGACCCGCGCGAGGTGCGCGATCTGCTGAGCCTGAAGCTTGCCGCCTGGGTGGTCGTATTGGCGGCGCTGCCGATCGTGCTGCTCTGGCGCTGGCCCGTCACGTACGGCCGCTGGCCACGTCGCAGCCTGCAGAACCTGGTGCAGGTCGCGGGCGCGGTGGTGCTGCTGGTGCTGGTCGCGCTGGCAAGCTTCAGCCCGCTGGCATCGACCATGCGCAACCACAAGGAAGTGCGCTATCTCATCAACCCGCTGAATTCGCTCTACGCGACTGGCATGGTCGCGGTCAGGCCGTTCCGGCGAGACGAGTCGGTGCTGCTGGCGCTGGGCACCGATGCGCGGGTGCCGCCTCTGCCGGCTGGCGCGCGACCGCGGTTGCTCCTTCTGGTGCTGGGTGAGACCGGCCGTTACGGCAACTTCGGCCTGAACGGTTATGCGCGCGACACCACGCCTGAACTCGCCAGGCAGGACGTGGTCAGCCTGAACAATGCGTGGTCTTGCGGCACCAGCACGGCTGCCTCGGTGCCGTGCATGTTTTCCAACAAGGGCCGCGATGGCTACGAGTCGCGCAAACAGAATGCGGAAGGCCTGCTCGACGTGATCCAGCATGCCGGCATGGCGGTGTTGTGGATCGACAACCAGTCGGGGTGCAAGGGCGTATGCGATCGCGTGACCAGCGTGAGCACCACCAGTCTCTCCGATCCGGCGTTTTGCACGCATGGCGAATGTTTCGACGCGGTGATGCTCAAGGGCCTGGACGAGCGCATCGCGGCCTTGCCCGAAGCCCGCCGCGCGAAGGGCGTGGTGGTGGTGCTGCACCAGATGGGCAGCCATGGTCCGGCGTACTATCTGCGGTCCCCCCAGGCCTTCAAGCGGTATCTGCCCGAATGCCGCAGCAATGACCTGCAAAGCTGCAGCCGCCAGGAACTGTTGAATGCCTACGACAACACCATCGCCTACACCGATCACTTCCTGGCATCGACCATCGAATGGCTCAAGACGCGCCAGACCCAATACGACCCGGCCATGCTGTATGTGGCCGACCACGGCGAATCACTCGGTGAGAACAATCTGTACCTGCACGGCATGCCATATCTGCTGGCCCCGGATTTCCAGAAACACGTGCCCTGGATCACCTGGCTCTCCGAGCCTTTCACCAGCCACACCAAGGCGGACATGGGTTGCCTGAAGCGCGAAGTCGACAAGCCGGTCTCGCATGACAACTACTTTCATTCGGTGCTGGGCCTGCTCGGCATCGAGAGCCAGGTCTACAACAACGCGATGGACATCTATGCGCCGTGCCGGCCCACCAGCGGCGTGGCGACGAAGGGCAGCCAGCCCGCCACACCATGAGCGCGGGCAAGCCCGGCCTGCCAGAGGATATTGCACGGCGCACCCGCGTGGCGTCGCCCCGCCGCGAACACTGCCAATCGTGCCAATCATGCCAATCGTGCGAATGATGCCAATGCTGGCACTGCCGCAGGTGTTGTTAATGCTGTCTTAAGCGTACTGCGGCAAGCTCTGAGCTGTCTCGTCGCCAACCATGTCTTCTTTCGCCGCCAAGCCCACCCAGCGCTCCTCCTTGCTCAGGCGCGTCGCCTCGGCGCGCAGTAGCCGCGGCATCGCGCGCCGGTGCGTGTGGTGGTGTGCCGCGTGGATTCTGCTGTCGGCACTGCAGCCGTTCATCGCGGTGCATTTTCGCGGCACCGGCTGGGAAGACGAGCCGGGCGTGCACGTGCGCAGCAGCGGCGAGAGCGCCCGTTTCGAGTATGACGACGATGACGATGCACAAGACGCCGGCGTCCACCCGGCCGTCATGGAGACCACGGTTTTCGTGCCGCTGGGCGTCGACGACCCGGGCGCCGAATCACTGAGCCAATGGCTTGACCACGTACTGATCGCGTTGATG
>JAQGMQ010000162.1 GCA_028292305.1 Rhodoferax sp. | reverse complement strand
GAAGACGGCCGCGAACTGCCGCTGTACAAGCTGGACACCTCAAGCGAATCGCATCCGTTCTACACCGGCACGCAAAAGTCGGTGGACAACATGGGTGGCCGCGTCGAGCGTTTCCGCAACCGCTTCGGCAAGACGACCGCTGTTGCTGCTGCCGCTGCTGCCCCCCAGGCTGCAGAATAAGCTTCACCGCTTCGTTTCGTCGCGAAGGGCAGCCCGGGCAACCGTGCTGCCCTTTTTCCGTCTGGAACGCGGCTGCATTGCGCCGTGGTCGGGTGCTTTCGGGCGTGGCGGGCCAACCGGTATCCTCATGCGCGCAAGTGCACTCCGGTATCCTGCGCTGCAGGCACCTCGCAGGGCATCTCGACAACGCAGTCTCAGGCGCTTTCCGAAGCCCGTCACGCACTCTGAACTTCCTACGTCTCGCCACCTTTCCGCCACGCTCCGCCAGTGAATAAACCAACCCCCGCAATCGTCACCCAAGCCGCGGTGCGCCGCCTGCCGCGGATGGCGCTGTGGCTGTTCTGCGCCGCCTATGTGCTGCCGGGCTTCATCGGGCGCGCGCCGTGGAAGACCGCCGACATGACCGCGTTCGGCTACATGCGTGAGCTGGCCAACGGCACGGCCGACTGGCTGGCACCGCGGCTGATGGAACTGTCGCCCGATATCGACGCCCTGCTGCCCTACTGGCTCGGCGCTCTGCTGCTGAAGCTGGCGCCGGCCTGGATGGCGCCGGACTTCGCGGTGCGCATCGGCTTCGGCGTGTTGCTGGCCCTGACGCTGGTTGCCACCTGGTATGCCGTGTACTTCCTGGCGCGCAGCCCGCGCGCGCAGCCTGTGGCCTTCGCGTTCGGGGGCGAGGCCGAACCCGCGGACTACGCCCGGGCCATGGCTGACGGCGGATTGCTGGCGCTGATGGCCTGCCTGGGCATGGCCCAGCTGTCGCATGAAACCACGCCCGCGCTGGCCCAGCTCAGCTTCACGGCGCTGGCCTTCTACGGCATGGCGGCCATGCCCTACCGCACCTTTGGGCCGGCGCTCGGCACGGTGCTTGGACTGACCGGCCTGGCCTTGTCGGGCGCACCGTCAATGGCCGTGCTGCTGGGCCTGGGCGGCGCACTGGTGTGTTTTCTGGACCGCCATGAAGAACATGGGCTGACCGGCAGCGAGGTCGCCCTGCACTCTCCGGTTCGCAGCCTGTCGTGGACCGGCCTGGTACTGGCCAGCACGGCGCTGGCGGCGGGCCTGGCCGAACACCTGGCGCTGTGGCGCTGGCGCATCGAGCTGCCGCACGCCACCTGGCACGACTGGCGCAGCATCGGGCAGCTGCTGCTGTGGTTCACCTGGCCGGTATGGCCGCTGGCCTTGTGGACCCTGTGGCGCTGGCGGCGCCAGCTCACGAGCGGCAATTTCGGGCGGCATCTGGCCCTGCCACTGTGGTTCTTCGCCGTGGCGCTGGGCACCACGCTGACCACCCAGTCGGCCGACCGTTCGCTGTTGCTGGCCCTGCCGGCGCTGGCCACGTTGGCGGCCTTTGCGCTGCCCACGCTCAGCCGTACCGTGGCCGCGCTGATCGACTGGTTCACGCTGCTGTTCTTCACCGCCTGCGCGCTGGGCATCTGGGTGATCTGGATCGCCACGCAAACCGGCTTCCCGCGCCAGCCCGCGGCCAACGTGGCCAAGCTGGCGCCCGGTTTCGAGCCAAGCTTCTCGGCACTGGCCTTCGGTGTGGCGCTCGTCGCTTCTCTGGGCTGGGCCTGGCTGGTGAAATGGCGCGCGGGCCGCCACCGCGCCGCCATCTGGAAAAGCCTGGTGCTGCCCGCCGGCGGCACGGCGTTGTGCTGGCTGCTGCTGATGACCTTGTGGCTGCCGCTCCTCGAATGGGGCCGCAGCTATGTGCCGTTGGTGCGCGCCGTGGAAGCTACGATTCGGGCTGACAACCAGACCGGCTGCGTGGAAGTCTATGGGCTGAACCGCGGCCAGATCGCGGCGCTGAAGTACCACGGCAACATGCAACTGGAATGGGCCAGGAAGCAGGCCAGCTGCCCGTGGATGATCGTCGACACCGAAGACCAGCACACCTTGCCGACCGACGTGGACATGAGCCAGTGGTCGCTGCGCCTGAGCCTGCGCCGCCGCACCACCACCAACGACGACGTGCTGCTGTACAAGCGCATAGAGCCTTGACCCCGGAGCCCGAAGCGTCCGCGAAACCGCAGGCGCCCGCCGATCAGACCCCTGCCGTGTCCGAGCGCGGCTTCATCGCACGGCATGCGGGCACCGTGCTGGTGGGTCAGCTGGCCGTGATGGCCTTCGGCGTCACCGACACCGTGGTCGCCGGCCGTTATGCCGAAGACGCACTGGCCGCGCTGTCGGTCGGCTCCGCGGTGTTCATCAGCGTGTTCGTGGCGCTGATGGGTGTGCTCCAGGCCCTGTTGCCGATCTGGGCCGAACTGCACGGCGCCCGCCGTTCGCTTGACCTGGGTCGATCCGTGCGGCAAGCGATGTACCTGTGCGTGCTGGCCATGGCCGTGGGGGTCACCGCCCTGCTGCTGCCCGGCCCGCTGCTGCGCTGGGCCGAGGTGCCGCCGGCGCTGCGCACCGAAGTCACGCGTTACCTGGCGGTGTTGGCTCTGGCGCTGCCCCCGGCACTGCTGTTTCGCGTCTACAGCACGCTGAACCAGAGCCTGGGCAAGCCGCTGCTGGTCACCTGGGTGCAGATCGGCGCGCTGGCGGTCAAGGTGCCGCTGTCGGTCTGGTTCACGTTCGGCGGGTTGGGGCTCGCGCCCCAGGGTGCCGTTGGCTGCGCCTGGGCCACCCTGGCTGTCAACTACGCCATGCTGGGCGTCGCGGTCTGGACGTTGCGCACCCAATCCCTGTACCGGCCCTACGCCTTGTGGCAACGGCTGGAGCGGCCCGACTGGCGGCAGATCGCCGCGTTTGCACGGCTTGGCATTCCGGCCGGCCTGGCTGTCATGGTGGAGGTGACGTCGTTCACGCTGA
>JAQGMQ010000161.1 GCA_028292305.1 Rhodoferax sp. | reverse complement strand
CAGCATGATGAAGCTGGCCGAGCACTACGCCGACAAGCCGATCAACGAGCTGCCGATGCTGTTCCAGCGCATCCTGTCCAACTGCACCCTCGACTGGTTCCGGCGGCAGAAGACGCGCAACGCGCTTTTCTCCAACATGAGCGACTTCGAATCCGCCGGCGACGACGGCGATTTCGACCTGCTCGAAACTTTGCGCGCGGTCGACGACTCAGAGCGCACGGAGAGCGCGGAAGACACCACCCGGCGGGCGCAGATCTTGCGAGAAATAGAGGCGCAGATCAAGGAGTTACCCGGACGTCAACGGGAAGCCTTTTTGATGCGTTATTGGGAGGAAATGGACGTTGCAGAAACCGCAACCGCCATGGGCTGCTCCGAAGGCAGTGTCAAAACGCATTGCTCCCGGGCAGTGCACGCTCTCAGCAAGGCCTTGAGGGCACGAGGAATAACTTTATGACCAACACCGTTGAATCCCGCGTGGAAGCTCTGCAGCAGCGTTTCGCACAGCAAGTGTCGGCGCGTCTGTCCGACGGCGCGGCCGACCTGCCCTACGACATCTCCGAGCGCCTGCGTGCGGCTCGGGCACAGGCCGTGGCCAAACGCAAGGTGACCGTCTTGCGTACCGCGTCCAGCACCTCGGTCCAGGGCGGCACGGCAACCCTGTCCATGGGCGACGAGGAAACCGGCTGGCTCAACCGCCTGGCTTCGGTGTTGCCCTTGCTGGCGCTGGTGGCCGGCTTGCTGGTGATCCAGTTCGTGCAGGACGACGCCCGGGTGAAGGAACTCGCCGAAGTCGACGCCGCGCTGTTGACCGACGACCTGCCCACGGCGGCCTACACCGACCCCGGCTTTGTCGAATTTCTCAAGGCCGGCTTCGAGTCCAGCCAGAAGCAATGACAGACCTGTGACCGAGCGACACCTCCGGATGCCCTTCGCCACCTTGTCTTCCTCACGTTTTCAGCCGCTTCTGCGCGCCAGCACGCTCCAGCTGGGCCTGGCTGTGGCCGTACTTATGGGCTTGCTGGCGGCAGCCCCGTGTGGCGCGCAGGTGCAGCCGCAAACCTCTGACTCGGCCCCGGCTGCGCTTGAGCCAGCGGCGGCGCCGTCGTCCTCGCAACCGGCTTCGCCCTCGCCTGCGCTGTCGGCCTCGCGTGCGCCCGCACCAATGGCTCGCCCCCGCGCCGAGCCCGCTTCGCGCCCCGTGGTCGCGACCAAGCCCGAATGGAAAGACCTTTCCGGCGGACAACAACACGCGTTGAAGCCCCTGGCCACCATCTGGAACCCGCTCAGCGAGAGCCATAAACGCAAATGGCTGGCGATTTCAGTCAACTTTGAAAAGCTCCCCGCTGCCGAGCAGGTCAAGCTGCAGGAGCGGATGACCGAATGGGCGTCGCTCAGCGCAGTGCAGCGCAACCAGGCCCGGCTCAATTTCGCACGCACGACCGAGCTGTCGCCCACCGAAAAACAAGCCAAGTGGCAGGCTTACCAGGCGCTCAGCGCCGAGGAAAAGCAAAAACTGGCCGAGCGTGCGCCCAAGCCGCCAGCCGGCGCTGCCACCACGGTGAAAACCGTGCCGAAGGCGAAACAGGCCAACCTGGCAAACGCGGCGCAAGAGCCGCCAAAAGCGGCTCCGGCCAAGATTCCGGCGTTGCGCGAGATGCCCGCCACCACCTTCCGCCACGTCGACCGCAACACGCTGCTGCCGCAACAGCCCTGAACCCCGCCATGGCACCTCGGCGGCAGGGTAAGCTTGGCGGTTCCACGCTGTTTTAATTTTCGACATGGTTTCTGCCTCCGATGCGCCCGACGCATCCGATCCAACCACCCCGCGCGTCCAGCGCAAAGGTGACGTACCCCTGCCCACCACTACGCCCCTGACCGCGCCCCGCCTGCGCCGTCGCATGGCCTGCTGGCTCTATGAAGGCATGCTGATGTTCGGCGTGGTCTTCGTCGCCGGCTATCTTTTCGGCACGCTGAGCCAGACCCGCAACGCGCTCGACAACCGGCATGGCCTGCAGGCGTTTCTGTTCGTCATTTTCGGCATCTACTTCACCTGGTTCTGGGCCAAGGGACAGACGCTTGCCATGAAGACCTGGGACATACGGGTCGTCGACAAACATGGCCGGCCTGTGTCGCAACCGCGCGCCCTGCTGCGGTACGCGCTGAGCTGGCTGTGGTTTCTGCCGCCGCTGGCCGCGCTCGCGCCGTTCCACCTGCCCGGCCCCGAATCGGTGGTGCTGATCATCGGCTGGGTGTTCGTGTGGGCGCTGTTGAGCCGCTTTCATCCGCAGCGCCAGTTCTGGCATGACGCGCTGGCCGGCACGCGCCTGGTCTCGTCGCCACCGCTGAGCCGCTAACTCGGGAAGCGCCGCGCGAGCAGCGCATGCGCCCAGCGCAAGGTCGGCAAGCTCAGCGACAATCCAGCCAATGTCCGCACCACTCCTGAACCCTGAAACCACCGCGCAAAAGTCGCGCAAAGGCCTGAACCGCGTCTGGCACGCCGCCGGCTATTCCATGGCCGGCCTGCGTGCCGGCTGGGCCGAGACGGCGTTCCGGCAGGAAGCGCTGGCGTCGGTGGTGCTGCTGCCGTTGGCCGGCTGGCTGGCCACGGGCTGGGTCGAGTTCTCGCTGCTGGCCGGCTCGGTGCTGCTGGTGCTGATCGTCGAGCTGCTCAACACCGGCATCGAGACCGCTATCGACCGCATCGGCCCGGAGTGGCATGATCTTTCCAAACGCGCCAAGGACATGGGCAGCGCAGCCGTGCTGCTGAGCCTGGTGCTGTGCGCGGGCACCTGGGCCGGCGCCCTACTCCACAAGTTCTCATGACCGCACCCGCTCTTTCTCCGGCCTCTTCGCCCGCCTTGTCGCCCGCCTTCTCCCTCTGCGTCTATTGCGGCTCGCGCCCCGGCAACCAGCCCGAGTTCGCCGACGTGGCGCGGGCCGTCGGCACGTGGATCGGCCGACACGGCGGCCAACTTGTCTACGGCGGCGGTCACAACGGCCTGATGGGCATCCTGGCCGACGCCACGCTGGCTGCCGGCGGACGCGTGGTCGGCGTCATCCCCAAGGCGCTGGTCGAAAAGGAATGGGCGCACCGCGGCTGCACCGAGCTGCACATCGTGGACAACATGCACGAGCGCAAAGCCATGATGGCCGAGCGGGCCGATGCGTTCCTGGCGCTGCCCGGCGGCATCGGCACGATGGAGGAATTTTTTGAAGTGTGGACCTGGCGCCAGCTCGGCTACCACGACAAACCCGTGGGCCTGTTGAACCTGGGCGGCTTCTACGACAGCCTGCTGGCGTTCCTGCATTCAGCCGTGCAGTCGGGCTTCATGAACGATTGGCAAATGGACCTGGTGCGCAGTGGCACCGATGCGCCAGAACTGCTGCACGAGTTGGTGCAAGCCATCAAGCCGCTGGCGCAGCAGCCGGACCTGCGCGACGTCATCTAAGCAGAGCCCAGCGCGCGTAGGCGGCGGCGCAAACCTTAAACCGCGGCTTCGTCCTGCTCACCGGTGCGGATGCGCACCACGCGCTCCACACTGGTCACGAAGATCTTGCCATCGCCAATCTTGCCCGTGCGTGCCGCGCGCACGATGGCGTCGACACAGCGTTCGACGTCGTCGGTGTTGACGACCACTTCCACCTTCACCTTGGGCAGGAAGTCGACCACGTATTCCGCGCCGCGGTACAGCTCGGTGTGGCCCTTCTGCCGGCCGAACCCCTTGACCTCGGTCACGGTCAGGCCGGTCACCCCGCATTGCGCCAGGGCTTCGCGAACTTCTTCAAGCTTGAACGGTTTGACAATGGCGGTGATCTGTTTCATGGTTGGTCCTGGTAAGTCTCGAACATCGATGCGTGAAATCCAATCGTCATAGGATAGCAACAATCGCCGCGCTTACCGCCCGGTCCGGCGCAAATCATGCGAACCCGGACCAGCGGTGCACCGCTATTTTTCAGGCACC
>JAQGMQ010000156.1 GCA_028292305.1 Rhodoferax sp. | reverse complement strand
GCCCACGCGGTCTTCCAGCAGCTCGGCCGAGGCGATCTCGTGCGCGTCGTCCTGCTTGCCCAGCGGCAGTTGGCCCTTGGTGAAAAACGCGTTAAGCGCGTCGCACAGCGCCAGCTTGTTGGCCAGGCTCAGCTCGATGTTGATGCGCTCGATGCCGTCGGTGTATTCGGCCATGCGCGGCAGCGGAATGACCACGTCTTCGTTGATCTTGAAGGCGTTGGTATGGCGGCTGATGGCGGCCGTGCGTTTGCGGTCGAGCCAGAACTTCTTGCGCGCGTCGGGGCTGATCGCGATGAAGCCTTCGCCGCTGCGCGAATTGGCGATGCGCACCACTTCCGAGGTGGTGCGGGCCACGGTGTCGGCGTCGTCACCGGCGATGTCGCCGAACAGCACCATCTTCGGCAGGCCACCATGTTTCTTCGACTTGGTGGCATAACCCACGGCCTTCAGGTAGCGGTCGTCCAGGTGTTCCAGGCCGGCCAGCAGCACGCCGGTGCGCTTCTGCTCGGCGAACATGAAGTCCTTGATCTCGACGATGCTGGGCACCGCGTCCTTGGCGTTGCCGAAGAATTCAAGGCACACCGTGCGTGTGTGCTGCGGCATGCGGTGCACGATCCAGCGCCCGCTGGTGATGAGGCCGTCGCAGCCTTCCTTCTGAATGCCCGGCAGGCCGGCGAGGAACTTGTCGGTCACGTCCTTGCCCAGGCCTTCCTTTCGGAAGGTGGAACCCGGAATGTCGAGCCGCTCGGTGCGGATCTTCGTCTTGCCGTCGGCCTCGAAATACTGCAGTTCGAAGCTGGCCATCGCCACGTCGTGGATCTTGCCCAGGTTGTGGTTGAGCCGCGTCACCTCGAGCCACTGGGCCTCTGGCGTGACCATGCGCCACGACGCCAGATTGTCGAGCGCCGTGCCCCACAACACGGCCTTCTTGCCGCCGGCGTTCATGGCGATGTTGCCACCGATGCAGGAGGCTTCGGCCGAGGTTGGGTCGACCGCGAACACATGGCCGCCGCGCTCGGCCGCATCGGCCACGCGCTGGGTCACCACGCCGGCCTCGCTCCAGATGGTGGCCACCGGGTGGTCCACGCCGGGCAGGGTCATCATCTCGACCTCGGTCATCGCTTCTAGCTTTTCGGTGTTGATCACCGCGCTCTTCCAGGTGAGCGGGATCGCGCCGCCGGTATAGCCGGTGCCGCCGCCGCGCGGGATGATGGTCAGGCCGAGGTCGATGCAGCCCTTGACCAGGCCGGCCATCTCGGCCTCGGTGTCGGGCGTGAGCACCACGAACGGGTATTCGACACGCCAGTCGGTGGCGTCGGTCACGTGCGACACGCGCGACAGGCCGTCGAACTTGATGTTGTCCTTGGCCGTGAGCTTCTGCAGCAGCTTCCTGGCGCTGCGGCGCAGCTCGGTGACTTCGATGAAAGCCGCGTCAAATTGGCGCACGGCCTGGCGTGCGGCCACCAGCAACTCGCTCACCAGCGTGTCGCGCTCGGCGTCGGCATCGGGCGTGCGGCGTTTCTCGACCTCGGTCAACCGGTGTTGAAGTGCGTCGACCAGCTGCTTGCGGCGCTTGGGGCTGTCGAGCAGGTCGTCCTGCAGATACGGGTTGCGCTGCACCACCCAGATGTCGCCCAGCACCTCGTACAACATGCGGGCCGAGCGGCCGGTGCGGCGTTCGTCGCGCAGCGAATTCAGCAGGTCCCAGGCGCGGGCGCCAAGCAGGCGGATGACGATCTCGCGGTCGGAGAACGAGGTGTAGTTGTACGGAATTTCACGCAGACGGACCGACTCTGGTGCCTGCGACAACAGGGTGGACAACGCGGTGGGAGCATTCATGGAGTGACTTGGGTGACCTAACAACCTGGGATGGGCAACACGCCCATGGCCTCGGGGGCTGTGATTTTAGGTCAGCCACCCCATTCGCGCCGGGTGACGGTCATCGGCGCCGCGGCCGCAGCCGCCCGCGCCCGCAAAACTCAGAACAGAACGCGGGTGCGCAGCGTGCCCGGCACGTGGGCCAGCTTCTCGAGCGCCAGGTCGCTGGAGGCGGCGTCGATGTCGATCACCACATAACCAATGGCCTCGTTGGTCTGCAGGAACTGGCCGGCGATGTTGATCTTGTTGTCCGAAAACACCTGGTTGATGGCCGACAGCACCCCCGGCACGTTGCGGTGGATGTGCAGCAGGCGGTGCTTGCCGGCGTGGGTCGGCAGCGCCACTTCAGGGAAATTGACCGACGAGGTGGAGGTGCCGTTGTCGCTGTACTTGATCAGCTTCTCAGCCACCTCGACGCCGATGTTGGCCTGCGCCTCCATGGTGGAGCCGCCGATGTGCGGCGTGAGAATCACGTTGTCCAGGCCCCGCAGCGGCGACACGAATTCGTCCTTGTTGCTGCCGGGCTCCACCGGGAACACGTCGAGCGCGGCGCCCAGCAGCTTTTTGCTCTTCAGCGCTTCGGCCAGCGCCTCGATCACCACCACGGTGCCGCGTGAGGCATTGATCAGGATGCCGCCCTGCTTCATGGCCGCGATCTCGGCCTCGCCGATCATCCATTGGGTGGACGGCAGCTCGGGCACGTGCAGCGTGACGATGTCGCTCTGGGCCAGCAGGTCATGCAGCTTGGCGACCTGGCGCGCATTGCCCAGGGGCAGCTTGCTCACCACATCATAGAAAGCCACCTGCATGCCCAGCGCCTCGGCCAGCACCGACAGCTGCGTGCCGATGGAGCCGTAGCCAACGATGCCCAGCGTCTTGCCGCGGATCTCAAAGGAGTTGGTGGCCGACTTGAGCCAGCCGCCGCGGTGCGCCAGCGCGCTTTTCTCGGGCACGCCGCGCCGCAGCAGGATCGCCTCGGCCAGCACCAGTTCGGCCACCGAGCGGGTGTTGGAATACGGCGCGTTGAACACCGCCACGCCACGTTCGCGGGCCGCGTTCAGGTCGACCTGGTTGGTGCCGATGCAGAAGCAGCCCACGGCCACCAGCTTGGGGGCGTGCGCAAAGATGTCGGCGCTCAGCTGGCTCTGCGAACGGATGCCGATGAAGTGCACGTCGGCAATCTTGGCCTTGAGCTCTTCGCCCTGCAGCGCCTTGGGCACGGTCTCGATCTGGCTGTAACCCTGGGCCCGCAGCAGGTCGATGGCCGAGGGATGCACACCTTCCAGCAACAGAAATTTGATCTTGCTTTTGTCGAGGGAAGTCTTGCTGCTCATGCGGTCCTAGCGTCGTGGAAAATGACAAGGGAAGCGCCTGCTTCCCGACGGACGGCGATGCTAGCATGCTGCATTGCACCAAAGTTGGGCGCCAACGGCGAGCCATCGTCTCCATCAGGGGCATGCGGGCGTGTCGCGTTCTGGACTCGAAATTGTGCAAAACGGGTTTTCCCCGGTATACACGCGTCAGGTTCGGAATAAAAATTCGTAAATCTGTCACATATAGAAAATAAGATTCAACGCCTTCCCCTGAAGGCTTCCCGATCAACGCTTTACTGGCGCTCAGCCAGATTCCCTCAGGAGACTTCATGAAGTTCACAAGTTCGGCGATAGCCGTGGCCGCCATGGCCATCACGGCCTCGTTTTCCGTCACGGCCCAAGCCCAGACCGAAATCCAGTGGTGGCATTCGATGACTTCGGTCAACGGCGAATGGGTCAACGACCTCGCCAAGGAATTCAACGCCAGCCAGACCGCCTACAAGATCGTGCCGACCTACAAGGGTCAGTACGACGAGTCGATGGCCGCGGCCATCGCCGCCTACCGCGCCGGCAATGCGCCGCACATCCTGCAGGTCTTCGAAGTGGGCACCGCCACCATGATGGCCAGCAAGGGCGCCGTCGTTCCGGTCGGCAAGGTCATGACCGATGCCGGCTACAAGTTCGATCCCAAGGCCTACGTGCCGGCTGTCGCGGGCTACTACACCGCGCCCAACGGCCAGATGCTCAGCTTCCC
>JAQGMQ010000146.1 GCA_028292305.1 Rhodoferax sp. | reverse complement strand
GCAACATCTACAAGGCCGTCGACACCCGCGTCGAGCCCAGCCTGGAAGCCTGCTTCGTCGACTACGGCGAAGACCGCCACGGCTTCCTGCCGTTCAAGGAAATCTCCAAGCAGTATTTCACGCAGGGCGTGCCGGTCAACCAGGCCCGCATCAGCGACGTGATCCGCGAAGGCCAGGAACTGCTGGTCCAGGTCGAAAAGGAAGAGCGCGGCAACAAGGGCGCGGCGCTGACCACCTTCGTGTCGCTGGCCGGCCGTTATGTGGTGCTGATGCCCAACAACCCGCGCGGCGGCGGTGTTTCGCGTCGTATCGAAGGCGACGACCGGGCCGAGCTCAAGGAAGCGATGGACCAGCTCGAATACCCGAACGGGATGAGCATCATCGCGCGCACTGCCGGCATCGGCCGCAGCGCCCCTGAACTGCAATGGGATCTGAACTACCTGCTCAAGCTGTGGACGGCCATCGACGGCGCCGGCAAGCAAGGCAAGGGCGCCTTCCTGATTTACCAGGAATCGAGCCTGGTGATCCGCGCCATCCGCGACTACTTCAACAACGACATCGGCGACATCCTGATCGACACCGACGACGTGTACGAACAGGCCCAGCAGTTCATGGCCCACGTGATGCCCGAACACGCTGCCCGTGTGAAGCGCTACCGTGACGACGCGCCGCTGTTCAGCCGTTTCCAGATCGAACACCAGATCGAATCGGCCTATGCCCGCACCGTGCAGCTGCCCAGCGGCGGCGCCATCGTGATCGACCACACCGAAGCCCTGGTTTCGGTGGACGTGAACTCGGCCCGCTCGATTCGCGGCGGCGACATCGAGGAAACCGCCACCCGCACCAACCTGGAAGCCGCCGAAGAAGTGGCCCGCCAGATGCGCCTGCGTGACCTGGGCGGCCTGATCGTGATCGACTTCATCGACATGGAAGAAAGCCGCAACCGCCGCGACGTGGAAAACCGCCTGCGCGACGCGCTGCGCCAGGACCGCGCCCGTGTGCAGTTCGGCACCATCAGCAAGTTCGGCCTGATGGAAATGAGCCGCCAGCGGCTGCGCCCGGCGCTCAGCGAAGGCGCTTCGATCCCTTGCCCGCGTTGCGGTGGCTCGGGCCACATCCGCGACACCGAAAGCTCGGCGCTGCAGATTCTGCGGATCATCCAGGAAGAGTCCTTGAAGGACAACACGGCTTCGGTGCTGTGCCAGGTGCCGGTCGACGTGGCTTCGTTCCTGCTGAACGAGAAGCGCACCGAAATCGCCAAGATCGAACTCAAACAGCGCATCAACGTGCTGATGGTGCCCAACAAGGCACTCGAGACGCCGAACTACAAGCTTGAACGCCTGAAGCACGACGACCCGCGCCTCGACCACATCGAGGCCAGCTACAAGATGGCCGAAGAGGTCGACGAAGCCACATCGGTCACGCGCCGTTCGCAGGAGCCGACCAACAAGCAAACGCCGGTGATCAAGGGCGTGCTGCCCGATGCGCCCGCACCTGTGGCCGTGCCCAAGCCTGTGGTGGCCGAAGTCGCACCTGCGCCTGCACCGGCCCCTGCGCCAGTCGCCGCAGCCGTGACGGCGCCTGCCGAGACCGGCTTCTTTGGCTGGATCAAGGGCCTGTTCGGTGCCAAGCCGGCACCGGCACCCGCCCCTGTGGCGCCGGCGCCCGTCGCGCCTGTGGCCAAGGCCGAAGACAAGCGCGAAGGCCGTGAAGGCCGCAACAACCGCGACCGCAATGAGCGTGGCGATCGGAGCGAAGGCGCTGGCCGTGGTCGCGGCCGTGGTGGCCGTGACGAAGCCGGTGGCCGCGGTGGCCGCAGCCCGCAAGGCGGTGCCGCCCGTGACGGCGAAGGCCGCGAAACCCGCGAGCCGCGTGAACCACGCGAGCCACGTGAACCTCGTGAGGGCCAGGACCGCGGTGCTGCGCGCAACGGCGCCGAGCGCCCACCACGCGGTGATCGCCCGGAACGCGGCGATCGTCCCGAGCGCGGTGAACGCGCCGACCGCCCGGCACCAGCCGGTGGTGAAGAAGGCCAACAAAGCCAGGGCGGCCGGGGCCGCGGCCGCGGCGACCGTCCTCCGCGCAATCGCCAGGAGGCAGACGCCGGCGCACCCGCAGCCGAGTCGCAGGTCAACGCACTGAGCAATGGCGCCGACGGTGCCGTGTCAACGGTGGAAGTGCCGGGCCAGGAGGCGCGTCCTGAACGCACGCCTCGCCCAGCCGGTGAACGCGGCGAGCGTCCTGAAGGCCGCGGTGAACGTGGTGGCCGGGGAGGCCGTGGCGGCCGCGGTGAACGTGGTCCGCGCGAAGACGGCCAGGGTGGCCGCGAACGCGGTGAACCGCGCGCCGACGGCGCCGAGGCAGTGCAGGGTGAAGCGCAGGTTGGCGAACGTGCAGCGGAGCGTTTTGACGCCGAGCCGGCAGCACGTCCCGAGCGTCCTTCGTATTTCTCGACGCCTTCTGCACAGGGCGCCGCTGCTGCGCCAGAGCGTGACGCCGTGGCTCAACCCGAGCTGACCGGCCTGGGCGGCGACGCCTCGGCGTTGGCCGATGAAGTGGCCGACCGTGGCGAACGCTTCGAAGGCGCGCCAGTTGCGGAAAACGCCGATGGCAGCGAACCGCAGCGCCGCGAAAAGCGCTCGCGCGACCGCTACGGCCGCGACCGCAAGGAACGTGCGCCGCGCGAAGCCGGTGACGCAGAAGCGTCGCAGGCACCAGCCGCTTTCGTGCCGAACGATGCGTTGCTGTCGGCCGAAGCACCGGCGCCCGTCACGCCAGCCGTCATGGCACCAAGCCCGGCGCCGGTTGCCGTCAGCGCCCCCGCGCCGACGCCGGTACCGCAAGCCGTCGCCGCACCCGTGGCTGAGGTGACCGCGTTGCCCAAGGCAGCGACGTTCGTGCTCCCGTTGGCCCAATTGGCCGAAGTCGCCCAAGGCTCCGGCCTGCAATGGGTTGCGACCGACGCCATCCGCGCCGCCGCCGTCCAAGCCGCCATCGACGCCGAGCCCAAGCCCATCCACGTGCCCCGCGAACGTCCGCCGGCCGTAACGGTCGAAGTCGAGCCGCTGGTGCTGGTCGAAACCAAACGCGATCTGCGGGATATGCAGCTGCCGTTCTAAGCGCGGCGCGGCAAACGAGAAATGGACCTTCGGGTCCATTTTTTTTGGCTGGGCAAACGCGGCGGTGTTGCCAGCATGCGCCGCGTCGTTTCCGGCTTGCTTTGGAATACGTTTTTTGTGGGTGCGCACAAGAAAGGTAGTTCGCCAGCCGGGCGATTCCGGCCAGCGGCGAAAGTCAACGGTGGCTGACTCAACAGGCTGAACGGGCCGAAAATGCTTCGACAGGCTCAACACGAACGGGGATCGAGGCGCCCATGGGCTGCTTCGACAGGCTCGGCAAGAACGGAATCTGCGGTGATGGCCGGCCCGCGTCGACAGGCTCGGCACGAACGGGTGCCCGAGTTAAGAGCAAACCTAAATCGTAGCCGCCCGCCGATAAGCCTCCCGCGCCGCTCCCTCATCTCCCCGCTGCTCCGCCAGCGTAGCCAGCGCCCGCCAAGCACTTCGCTGCAACCCGACATCCTGCAGATTCAACACCGACTGCGTCAGCAACTGTTGCGCCTTGCCCCACAGCTGGTGGCGCAGGCAGGCCATGCCCGCCAGGTACTGCAGGTTGGGATCGCGGCCATGCCGCTGTTGCGCCGCTTCGATGCGGTGCAGCCAGGGCAGGTCGATCGGGTCGTCGGTGGCGGCAAAGCCGGCTTCGAGGGCGCGGATCAGCTTGATCGACTGGCTCTCGCTCCACTGCTCGGGCTGGGCCATGCGCCGTTCCCAGATCGGCAGCAGCCATTGACGCGCCTGGGCCGCGTCGCCCTGCAGCGTGGCCAGCCGTTGGGCGGCGTGGATCGCCACCTCGGGCATCTGGCGCTCGGTGTTGTCCAGCTGGCCCCAGGCGCGCTGCAATTGCGCCGGATCGTGGGCGTCGTTGATCAGTTCCATTGCCAGGTTGCGCAGCAGGCTCTGCGCGCCGCCCTCCGAGAAAGCCCGGTGTTTGGCCAGCAGGCGTGCGGTTTCCAGGGCGGGCATGGTCTGTCGGGCCAGGCGTGCGGCCTTCAGGCGTGCGCGCAGGGCCAGGGTCCGGCGGGCCGCGCCTTGCGGCAGCGCGTCGAGCCACTGCAGCGCGGCCTGGGGGTCACGGTCGCTCAGGGCCCAGCGCGCGGCGCGCAGCTGCACGCCTTCGCGGGTTTCCTGGGCATCGCGCTGGGCCGTGTGTTCGATGGCCAGCAACAGGTGTTCATCGCGCGTGGGGCGGTCTTGCAAGGCCTGTGCGCTTTCGGCGGTGACCAGGTGCGCCATGGCGCGGAGCTTGTCGGCATGGCCCAGGTGGTGGCCGCTGGCGGTCAGGGCCTGTTCCTGGCCGAGGGCGGCTTCGGCGGCCTTGCGTGCACGCAGGAAGCGGCCGGCCAGCAGGTGCGACAGCGCGTCGAGCAGGGCGGCATGCATGGCGCGTTCACGCTGCTGCACGCGCCAGCGCTTGGCTTGCTGCGGCATCGAGAACAGCGCCGACAACGCCCGCAGCGCCAGGTGCAACACGACGAAGCCGCCGACCAGCAGCAGCAGCACCAGGTTCAGCGAAAGGTCATAGCGGTAGGGCGGCCAGAACAGCGTCACCGTGGCGGTGTTGCCGCCGGTGAACAGCGCCACGGCCACCGCCACGGCGAACAACGCCAGGAGCCAGGCGATCGCGCGCATGCTCAGCGGCCCGCCGCAGCCGTGGCCAGGGCGGCAAGGGTCTCGTTGACCTGCGGCAGTTCCACGGTTTTCATCTGCGCCTGCACCTGCGACAACAGGCCCGATGTGGTCTGTGTCTTGCGCGCGGCCGGGTCGAAATACTTGTTCAGCATGACGTTGGCCGCGGCCAGGTCGGCACGTGCCGACTCCATCTGCCGCGCCAGCAGGCCAAGCCTCGCGTTCAGCAGCTTGAGCTTCAGGTTTTCGCGCAGGAAGAAGGTTTGCTCGGGCGACAGCAGCGCGGCTTCGGGCCGGTCGATGCGGCTCACGCGCACCAGCCGGCGCGCTTCCTGGTAGGCCAGATCCAGCGCGCGGTGCCACCACACTTCGGGCGGTGGCGCGGGCGCGGGGACGGTGCCGGTCGACGCGCCGACGATGGGTGGCGCATTGAGCGTGGGCAGGTCGTCCACCTGGCGCACCAGGTCGTCGAGCTTGACCAGCAGGCCGGGCGTGTCGGTGACGCTGGCGGCCTTGATGCGGTCGACATCGTGGGCGATGGCGCGCTGCAGCGGCGTGAGGCGCGGATTGGCCGCGCGCACGATGCGGTCGTCGGCCGTCTTCAGCGCGGCCAGCAGCGGTTCGACGCCGCCCGTCAGCTGGGCTTGCTGCTGGGCCAGTCGCAAGGCGGATTCGAGGTCGACCACGAGGTTTTCATCGCGCGAGCGCGACAGGCTCTGCATCAACTCTTCGAGTTGGGTGCGCTGCAGCGTGGCTTCGCTTAACTTGGCATCCGACACGGCCTGCCGCGCCGCGGTGTCGCGGGCCAGATCCTGGGCCTGGCGGGCTATGGTGCGGGCTTCGACGGCCTGCGCTCCGGCGTCGGCGCTTTGCCGGGCCAGGTGTTCCTGGATGGTGGAGAGTTTTTGCCACAACAGGCCATTGCCGGCCAGCGCAACCACCGCTACCGCGCCGATACCCCACACCAGCGCCTTGCCACTGGATGGTGCGGCGCGTGCGGGCAGCGGCTGCCCACCACCCGCGGCGGGGCCGGATGGCGCGGAGGCTGCCGTGGACCCGAGGGGAACGGTAGCCGGCTCGATGGGGAACTCAGCATTCATGCGAGCGATTCTATAGAGGCGATCACGTCGTCCAGGGTCGGCCGTGACTCGCATACAACACCAAAGCCCGCGCCGCGCGCAGCCTCGGCGATGCGTGGATGCGTGGCCACGGCGCGGGCGTTTCGCAGCATGATGCCGGGCAGACGTTGCGTCAAATGGCCGATGGCTTCGGAGCTGCTGAGCAGCCATACGCTGCCGTCGTTTGTGGCCGTCGCGGCCATTTGCTGCTGCGCCGTGGTCCAGTGCGGGGGGTGACGCTCATAGGCCACGACAAAGTCGACCTGCGCGCCGGCTGCTTCAAGCTGGTTGGCGAACCAGTTGCGGCCCGCGCCCGTGCCGCCAGGTTCGCCGCCGCGCACGATCAGCACGCGGCTGTCCTTGTTGACATGCGCATTGACGATGGTCCAAAGGGCTTCGGAGTCGAACTGGCCGGCTGAAGACGCCGGCGCATCGATGAGGTGGCCCGGCACACCGGCTTGGTGCAGTGCGGCCAGGGTTCCCGGGCCTGTGGCCCACGAGCGGGGCAAAGCTCCGGGCGCCGCCATGCCGACGGGACGTGTCGCGTAAAAACACTGCACCGCATTCCCGCTGACGTACATCAGTGCCTGGTAGTGCGCCAGCTGCTGCCATGCGGCATGCAACGGCGCCGGGTTGCTTGCCGCGGCAATGTCGATCAGCGGCAGCACTTCGGCGGCGAACCCGCGCGCCTGCAAGGCCTGCACCCAGCGTTCGGCATCGTGTTGTGGCCGGGTGACGATGACGCGCATGTCGTTGTGGTCCGTGCGGTCGCCTGGCCGCCCGCGCGGCTTCAGTGCGCGCCGCCCGCGCGCAGCTGCAGCACGACGTGTTCGCCCAGCGCCGCGGCACTGTCCAGGTCGGTGACCAGCGCACGTCCACCAGCCGTGACCAGCGGGCCCGGGCCTTCGGTTTCACCCCAGGCGGCATCGAGCACCAGCTCGGCGCCGTCCCAGTGGGCGTAGGCGGCCAGCGGCATCGAACAGCTGCCGCCCATCGAGCGGCTCACCGTGCGTTCGGCGGCCACGGCGTGCCAGGTCGGCGTGTGTGCCAGGGGCGCCAGCGCGGCGATCAGATCGTGCCGATCAGACCGCACTTCGATGGCCAACGCACCCTGGCCGGGTGAGGGCCGCATCGCCACCGGGTCGAAGGCCATGCGGATGCGTTCCGGCAGGCCCAGGCGAATCAGGCCGGCCGCGGCCAGCACGATGCCGTCGTACTGGCCCTCATCGAGCTTGCGCAGGCGCG
>JAQGMQ010000131.1 GCA_028292305.1 Rhodoferax sp. | reverse complement strand
GACCGGCGAAGTGCCGACAGCGCAGGACCAGCAGCGCATCGCCGAGATGATCTCGAAGGTCGAAAACGTGCGCTCGGTGGTCAATGAGGTCGCGGTGCTGGGCACGTCGACACTCGCGCAGCGTTCGAACGACAGCTACATCACCGGCAAGGTGAAGGCGACGCTGGTGGACGCCAAGAACGTGCAGGCCAACTCGGTCAAGGTGGTCACCGAACGCGCCGTGGTGTACCTGATGGGCCGCGTGACGCAACGCGAGGCCGCTCATATCTCCGACCTGGTGCGCAGCGTCAGCGGCGTACAGAAGGTGGTGCGGGTGTTCGAGATCCTCTCCGACCAGGAAGTGCAGAACCTGCCGGCCGCGAACAAGCCGGCGCAATAAGTCTTCCGACAATGCAAAACGGGCCCGAGGGCCCGTTTTGCATTGCCGCGCCGCCTACTTCAGCCCAGGCGTTTGATCAGGCTGGAGGTGTCCCAGCGCTGGCCGCCCATCTGCTGCACGTCGGCATAGAACTGGTCCACCAGCGCGGTCACCGGCAGGCGCGCGCCGTTGCGCTTGGCTTCGTCCAGCACCAGGCCCAGGTCCTTGCGCATCCAGTCCACCGCAAAGCCGAAGTCGAACTTGCCGGCCACCATGGTCTTGCCACGGTTGTCCATCTGCCAGCTCTGGGCTGCGCCCTTGCCGATCACGTCCAGCACCTGCGGCATGTCGAGGCCGGCCTTCATGCCGAAGGCCACGGCTTCGCTCAGGCCCTGCACCAGGCCGGCGATGCAGATCTGGTTGACCATCTTCGCCAGCTGGCCGGCACCGCTTTCGCCCAGGCGCACGAAGGCGCGTGAGAACGCGGCCGCCGTGGGCGCCACGTTGTCGAACGCAGCTTGCTCGCCGCCACACATCACGGTCAGGGCGCCGTTTTGCGCACCGGCCTGGCCACCGGACACCGGCGCGTCGACGAATTGCAGGCCCAGGGTTTTGGCGGCCGTGGCCAGTTCGCGGGCCACGTCGGCCGATGCCGTGGTGTGGTCGACGAAGATGGCGCCGGGCTGCATGCCGGCAAACGCGCCGTCCGCGCCCAGCGTGACCGAACGCAGGTCGTCGTCGTTGCCGACGCAGCAGAAAACGATGTCGGCGCCGGCTGCGGCCAGGCGCGGCGTTGCGGCGTGTTTCGGGCCGCTGGTGGCGGCGTACTCTTCACACCAGGCCTTGGACTTGGCGGCCGTGCGGTTGTACACGGTGACGGCGTGGCCGGCGAGCGCCAAGTGGCCGGCCATGGGGTAGCCCATCACGCCCAGGCCGAGAAAGGCGACTTTGCGTGCGGGCGTGGGTTCGTAGGTCTTGGGGTTGGTGCTGGACATGGTTGGGTGAGAAAGAGGGTTAAGAAGGAGCGCTCAGCTCAAAGGTCGGGACTGCATTCTTCCAGAAAACCCATCGAACCGGCTTTGCCGGGCCGTCGGGTTCGCCCCCTGCAAGCCCGTCCTGAGCTTGTCGAGCGAGGGGGAGGGCTATACGAGGCGAGCGACTTGGCGGTGGGTCAAACGATGGCGAAGTGTTCGGTGCCGGCGGCCAAGTCCTGCGTCTTGGCACGCTGGCTGTTCAGCTTGATCTGCAGGCGCAGGTCGTTCAGCGAATCGGCGTTGCGCAGCGCGTCCTCATAAGTGATGACGTTGTTCTCGTAGGCGTCGAACAAGGCCTGGTCGAACGTCTGCATGCCGAGGTTGCGGCTCTTCTTCATCACGTCCTTGATCTCGGCGACTTCGCCCTTGAAGATCAGGTCGGAGATCAGCGGGGTGTTGAGCAGGATCTCCACCGCGGCGGCGCGGCCCTTGCCGTCCTGCTTGGGCACGAGGCGCTGGGAGACGATGGACTTGAGGTTCAGCGACAAGTCCATCAGCAACTGGGCGCGGCGCTCTTCGGGGAAGAAGTTGATGATGCGGTCCAGCGCCTGGTTGGCGCTGTTGGCGTGCAGCGTGGCCAGGCACAGGTGGCCGGTCTCGGCAAACTGCACCGCGTGTTCCATGGTTTCGCGGTCGCGGATTTCGCCCATCAAAATCACGTCGGGCGCCTGGCGCAGCGTGTTCTTCAGCGCGGCTTCCCAGCTGTCGGTGTCCAGGCCCACTTCGCGCTGCGTCACCACGCAATTCTTGTGCGGATGCACGAACTCGATCGGGTCTTCGATGGTGATGATGTGGCCGTAGGAGTTTTCGTTGCGCCAGTCGACCATCGACGCCAGCGTGGTCGACTTGCCCGATCCGGTGGCGCCCACCAGGATGCACAGGCCGCGCTTGGTCATCACCACTTCCTTCAGCACCTGGGGCACGCCCAGGCCGTCGATGGTGGGCAGCGTGAGCGGGATCACGCGCAGCACCATGCCGACCTTGCCCTGCTGCACGAACGCGTTGACCCGAAAACGCCCCACCCCGGCCGGCGAGATGGCGAAGTTGCATTCCTTGCTGCGTTCGAACTCGGCGGCCTGCTTGTCGCTCATCACGGCACGCGCCAGGGCCAGCGTGTGGGCGGCGTTCAGCGGCTGCGGCGACACCTTGGTGACCTTGCCGTCGACCTTGATGCCCGGTGGGAACTCGGCCGTGATGAACAGGTCGCTTCCGCCGCGGCTCACCATCAGCTTGAGCAGGTCATTGATGAATTTACTGGCCTGGTCGCGTTCCATGGTGTTCCTAGAGAATCAGTTGGGACGGTCGCTGAAACGCGCGCTCACGGCGCGCAGCCGGAGCGACAGTTTACGGGCGAGCAACGCGATCAGCGCGGCCGCCAGCTTGGGGTCGGCATTCATCATGTCGTCCATCGACTCCGCGCTGAGCGCCGCGATTTCGCAGTCGTCGAGCGTGGTGCAGGCCGAGAAGCGGATGCCGCTGTCGAGCAGCGACATCTCGCCCAGGATGTCGCCCGGCTTGGTCTCGGCCAGCCGCAGGTGTTCGCCCCAGGGCTGCAGCCGGTCCACCGCGATCGTGCCCTTGAGCAGCACGATCATGAAGTTGCCGTATTCGCCCTGGCGGATCAGGTCGCGCCCGCCGGGCACGGTGGCGAAGTAGAAGAAGCGCTCCATGCGCTCGATCGAACCGGCGTCGAGCTGCTCCATGTTCTTGTCCTTGGCCCACAGCGTCTGCAGCAGCCGCACGCCGCTGGCCGACGCCATGCGCCGCGCGCCTACCTCGACCGCGCGGGCCTCCCAGGGCACCAGCATCGATGCGTCGACGCCCTGGCCGATGATGGCGGTGGTGAACAGCACGGAATCGGTGGGTGAGCCCTCGGGCCGCGGGGCCGCCTTGGGTTTGAGGAAATCGAGGATTCCCTTCATGCGGTGCTCCAGTCGTCTGTCGTCATCGTGGTTCAGCCCGGGAAGTTTTCGGGAATCTTGGCTTTGCCGCGGGCTTCGGCGGGACTGATGATGTTGCGGCGCACCAGGTCGGTCAGGTTCTGGTCCAGCGTCTGCATGCCCACGCTGTTGCCGGTCTGGATCGACGAATACATCTGCGCCACCTTGGCCTCGCGGATCAGGTTGCGGATGGCGCTGGTGCCCAGCATGATTTCATGGGCGGCCACGCGGCCCTGGCCGTCCTTGGTCTTGCACAGCGTCTGCGAGATCACCGCCTGCAGCGATTCGGACAACATGGCGCGGATCATTTCCTTTTCTTCGGCCGGGAACACGTCGATGATCCGGTCGATGGTCTTGGCCGCGCTCGAGGTGTGCAGCGTGCCGAACACCAGGTGGCCGGTTTCGGCGGCGGTCATGGCCAGGCGGATGGTCTCCAGGTCGCGCATTTCGCCGACCAGGATCGCATCCGGATCTTCGCGCAGCGCCGACTTCAGCGCGGCGGCGAAGCTCAGCGTGTGCGGGCCCACCTCGCGCTGGTTGATCAGGCACTTCTTCGATTCGTGGACGAACTCGATCGGGTCTTCCACGGTGAGGATGTGGCCGTATTCGGTTTCGTTGAGGTAATTGACCATCGCCGCCAGCGTGGTCGACTTGCCGGATCCGGTCGGCCCCGTGACCAGCACCAGGCCGCGCGGCAGCATGCACAAGTCTTTAAACGTCTTCGGCGCGTTCAATTCGTCCAAGGTCAGAATGGTGGAAGGAATGTTGCGAAACACAGCTCC
>JAQGMQ010000828.1 GCA_028292305.1 Rhodoferax sp. | reverse complement strand
CTGTCCCATCACAAGCGCTGATCGACAGGCTTCGATGTTCGAACTCCGCCTGCTCTGCCCGGAAGGGCGCGTCGAACCCGTCGGCGATGCGCTCGAGGCGCTCGACGCCCTGAGCCTGTCGGTCGAGGACGCCGACGCGCAGACCGACGCCGAGCGCGCCCTGTTCGGCGAGCCCGGCATGCCGCCGCCGCAGGACGGCTGGCAGCGTTCGCGCATCCAGGCGCTGTTCAACACCGAAGCCCTGGCGCAGGAAGCGGCCACGTTGCTGCTGGCGCAGGACTTCTTTGCCGACTGCCAGGTGCTGGGCGTGGCCGCCGTGCCCGACCAGGACTGGGTGCGGCTCACGCAATCGCAGTTCACGCCGGTCGAGATTACGCCGAGCTTCTGGATCGTGCCGACCTGGCACGAACCGCCGGCACGGGCGGTGCGCTCGATCCGGCTCGACCCGGGGCTGGCCTTCGGCACCGGCACCCATCCCACCACACGCATGTGCCTGCGCTGGATCGCGCGCCGAGGCGAAGCTGCTTCAGTGCCCGACCCGCTGGGCCGCACGCTCGACTACGGCTGTGGCTCGGGCATTTTGGCTATCGGCGCCGCCAAGTTCGGGGCGGTGGACATCGACGCGGTGGACATCGACGACGCCGCGGTGCAATCGACACAGCTGAACGCCGAGGCCAATGGCGTCACGCTCAAGGCCGGCCTGCCCGACCAGGCCGGTGGCCGCTACCAGACCGTGCTGGCCAATATTCTGGCCACGCCGCTGAAGGTGCTGGCACCATTGCTGTGTGCCTACGTGGCGCCGGGCGGATCGCTGGTGCTGGCCGGCATCCTGGAGCGCCAGGAAGACGAACTGAAGGCGGCCTATGCGCCGTATGCCGCGCTGGAAGTGTCCGACCGCGAGGATGGTTGGATCCTGATGACGGCGCGGCTCTGAAGCGGCGCAGCCGGCCCCATGCAAAACGCTCCATGAGCTACCTGTTATGGCGCTGATCACGCGTTGCCCGGTATGTGGCACCCGCTTCAAGGTGGTGCCCGACCAACTGCGCATTTCCGACGGCTGGGTGCGCTGTGGCGAGTGTGGCGAGGTGTTCGACGCCTCCGCCGAACTGTCGCAGATGGAGAACCTGGCCGGGCTCGGTGTGCCCGCTGCGCTGCCACCCTCGGATGCGAGCGCCGATGCGAACGCGGATGCGCATTTCACCCCGACCGACCGGGTCGTATCCGCCTACTCGGCACCGGCCCCGTTCGTGCCAACGCCCTGGACCTTGTCCGCGCCGTCCCAGGAGGACGCCCCGGCGCCCTGGCAGCCGCCATCTGCCGCAGCCGAACCGGTGCACGTGACCGAGCCGTGGCATGAGCCCGTGCAGGCCTGGACACCGGAGCCAGGCGATGACCGCGGGCATGGCGGCTTCGCTTCCGATCCACCGGCCGCGCCTCGCGCCTGGACGCCAGCGCCAGCCGACCTCGCCGCACCGCAGGCGTTCGCCGCCAACACGGCCGAGCAGTGGCGCCAATCCGTTCAGGCCTCATACAGAACCGAATGGACCGCGCCAGACGCACGAGCCGACCATGGTGATGAGCCAGCCCCTGCGCTGGTGGACAGCCTGGATGCCGCCGATGCGCCGCGCGATGGACAGGACCAGCAAGTAGCGCAAGACGAAGAAGATCAGGGCGCACAGTACGCGGCGGAGACGGAAGCCGAAGCCGAAGCTGAATACGACGCCGAAGTCGAAGCCGACGACGCACTGGAAGCCGGCCAGGCAACGCTGCTGGCCCGCGTGGACGCCGAGCAGGCCGACACTGACGACCACGCGGATGACCACGCGGACGACGACGCGGACGACGACGATGAGGTCTCCCAATCTCTCGCCGCGTTCCCGGCCGACATGTCCACACTGCCCGAAGACACGGTCTATGTGGTTCCGCCGCCACCCGCCGAGGTCGACGCCGCACTCGACGACCACCGCGTGTCGTTCATCAAACGCGACCCGGAGCCCGAGCTTGGCGCGTGGCACCAACGCCCGGCGGTGGGCCGCGGACTGATGGCAGTGGCGGCCCTGCTGACGGCGGCGCTGGCCGTGCAGGCGGCGGTGCTGCAGCGCGACCATCTCGCCGCGCAGTGGCCCGCCACCGGGCCCGTGCTGCAGGCGCTGTGTGCGCCGCTGGGCTGCGTGGTGCAGCCGCTCAGGCAGATCGAATCGATCGTGATCGACAACTCGACCTTCACCACGCTGCGCCATGGCGTCTACCGGTTGAACGTGGTGCTGAAGAACCGCGCCGCGACCGAGTTGGCGGTGCCGGCGATCGAGCTGGCCCTGACCGACACCCAGGAGCAGCCGGTGCTGCGCCGCGTGCTGCAACCCGCCGACATGGCTGCGGCTTCGAGCAACAATCCAACGACCACACCCATCGCGGCCAATGGCGAATGGACGGCATCCCTGGAATTGTCGGTGGCCGACGAAGCGCTCATCGGCCGCATCGTCGGCTACCGTCTACTCGCCTTTTATCCCTGAACCAACCGAGACCATCCCATGGCAAGCATCATCTGCGGCTCCCTCGCCTTCGACACCATCATGAACTTCGAGGGGCAGTTCTCCGACCAGATCCTGCCCGACCAGTTGCACAACCTCAACGTGTCGTTCCTGGTGCCGTCACTGCGCCGCGATTTCGGTGGCTGCGCCGGCAACATCGCCTACAGCCTGAAGGCGCTGGGCGGGGTGGCGCTGCCCATGGCCACGGTGGGCACCGACGGCGACGACTACCTGCAGCGCCTGCGCACGCTGGGCATCAGCACCGAATACGTGAAGAAGGTCGACGACACCTACACCGCGCAGGCAATGATCATGACCGACAAGGCCAACAACCAGATCACCGCCTTCCACCCCGGCGCGATGATGCAGGCCCACCTGACGCGCATCGAAGCCCGCGCCGACGTGAAGCTCGGCATCATCTCGCCCGACGGCCGCGACGCCATGCTGCAGCACGCCGAGCAGTTCAATGCCGCGGGCATTCCGTTCGTCTTCGATCCGGGCCAGGGCCTGCCGATGTTCGACGGCACCGAACTCACGCGTTTCGTCGAGCAGTCGACCTGGGTCACGGTGAACGACTACGAAGGCAAGATGCTCAGCGACCGCACCGGCCTGAGCGCCGAAGAAATTTCGCGCCGTGTCGAAGGCCTGGTGGTGACGCTCGGCAGCGAAGGCTGCGAGGTCTGGGTCGACGGCAGCAAGACGCTGGTGCCGCCGCAGAAGGCCGTGGAAGTGGTCGATCCGACGGGCTGCGGCGACGCCTTCCGTGGCGCGCTTCTCTTCGGTCTGGAGCAAGGTTGGTCGCTGGCCCGCTGCGCTGCGCTGGGCAACCGCCTGGGCGCGCTGAAGATCGCCCAGCGCGGTCCGCAGAACTACAGCCTGGAGCGTGCCGAACTCGGTCTTTGAGCCGGCTTCGAAGGCAGGGAGGCGCATGGTCGGATGACCATGGCGGTCGACATAAAAAAAGCCCGACATCTTGCGACGTCGGGCTTTTGCGGTCAGATCAGCTGATCTTCAAGGCTTGGTGGCCGTTGGAAACGGCCAGGCTGCCTGTGGGTTCAGCGTGGTCTGGGCCGCAGCGGCTGCAGGGGCAGGTGCGGGTTTGGCAGCGGGTGTCTTCGCGGCTTTCTTCGCAGCTGTCTTAGCGGCTTTCTTGGCGGCAGGCTTCTTGGCGGCAGCAGCCTTCTTCGCAGGCGCGGCCTTCTTGGCTACGGCAGCTTTCTTGGCTGGCGCGGCTTTCTTCGCAGGAGCCTTTTTAGCAGCGGCTTTCTTCGCCGGTGCTGCCTTCTTGGCCGCAGCCTTCTTCGCTGGAGCCGCCTTCTTCGCAGGCGCCTTCACGGCTGCCTTCTTGGCAGGAGCCGCCTTCTTCGCCGGTGCTGCCTTCTTCGCAGCAACCTTCTTCGCCGGTGCAGCCTTCTTGGCTGGCGCCTTCACAGCGGCCTTCTTGGCCGGAGCCGCCTTCTTAGCGGGTGCTGCTTTTACAGCAGCTTTTTTTGCCGGGGCCTTTTTTGCGGCCGATTTTTTTGCAGTTGCCATTTATTTCTCCTTGATCGATTTACAAAGAGCGCTTCAAGCCGGTTGGGTGGCCAGAAGCGATGCATGGCGTTGGGCCCAAAAGGCCCAGCGCCATGTACTCGGAAGCACAAACATGGCGGCGCTCTGTGGTGCCGTCCCTTGTTTGTGCGAAGTCTTTTCTCATTCTTCTAGTTCAGTTATCGCGTGCCAAAACTTGTTGATGTGTGAGCGACCGGAGGTGTGCCATGCCTTCAGTCCCAGGACAGCGCGCCGCCCGATTGGTACTCGATCACACGCGTCTCGAAGAAGTTGCGTTCCTTCTTCAGGTCGATCATTTCGCTCATCCACGGGAACGGGTTTTCCTCGTTCGGGAACAGGGTCTCGAGGCCGATCTGCGTGGCGCGCCGGTTGGCGATGTAGCGCAGGTAGCCCTTGAACATCGACGCGTTCATGCCCAGCACGCCACGCGGCATGGTGTCTTCGGCGTATTGGTATTCGAGCTCGACGGCCTGCATGAACAGGTCCTTGATCTCGGCCTTGAACTCGCTGGTCCACAGGCCCGGGTTCTCGAGCTTCAGCTGGTTGATCAGGTCGATGCCGAAGTTGCAGTGCATCGACTCGTCGCGCAGGATGTACTGGTACTGCTCGGCCGCGCCGGTCATCTTGTTCTGCCGGCCCAGCGCCAGGATCTGGGTGAAGCCCACATAGAAGAACAGGCCCTCCATCAGGCAGGCGAAAACGATCAGCGACTTGAGCAGGGTCTGGTCGTTCTCGTGCGTGCCGGTGTGGAAGTTCGGGTCCATGATCGCTTCGATGAAGG
Source organism: Rhodoferax sp. (assembly GCA_028292305.1). Taxonomy (GTDB): domain Bacteria; phylum Pseudomonadota; class Gammaproteobacteria; order Burkholderiales; family Burkholderiaceae_C; genus Rhodoferax_B. The sequence continues at coordinate 243 of JAQGMQ010000828.1, read as the reverse complement.
GGATCAGGAACTGGTCCTTGTTGCGGATCGACGGCACCTCGTTGTAGGCGTTGAAGATCTCGCTCTCGTCCAGGCCGAGCGACTCGACGATGTACTGGTAGGCGTGCGTGTGGATCGCTTCCTCGAACGCCTGGCGCAGCAGGAACGGGCGGCACTCGGGCGCCGTGATGTGGCGGTAGGTGCCCAGCACGATGTTGTTGGCGGCCAGCGAATCGGCGGTGACGAAGAAGCCGAGGTTGCGCT
>JAQGMQ010000938.1 GCA_028292305.1 Rhodoferax sp. | reverse complement strand
GCCGTGACCACCATCGCCAAGCAGTTCGACCCGGCCTTCGACGCCAGCACGGTCGAACTGCGCGAAAGCAAGGGCGGCAAATACCTGGGCGTGACCATCACCGTGACCGCCACTTCGCGCGAGCAGTTGGACGAGCTGTACCGCACGCTGAGCACGCACCCGATGGCGAAGATGGTGTTGTAGGAATCGAAGCTGGGCGTTCGACATGCGCGCACGCCGAGACCAATCCGCACTCATTGCCATGCCTGCCATGAACGCCATTGAACTCCAACGCCACCTGCACAGCCGTTTTCCGGTTGAAAACGCCAGGCACGAGTGGAAAGCTTGGCACAGCCTGAAATCCAATGTATCGGGTCGCAAGGGTGAAGATTTGGCGTCCTACGTCAGCGCGTTCGCCAACATGGACGGCGGCTGCATGGTGCTGGGCGTGCGGGACCAGACTCTGGCCATCGCCGGCATCGGCGATCTAGCCGAGTACACCGTAGAAAACCTGCCGCATCGCATTTTTGGCCGTACGCCCAATCTGCCGTCGGTCGGCCTTTGGGTAGAGGCTTTGCAGGCCAGCGACACCGGGGCGGTGGTGTGGATCGTGCACATCCCTCGTCACGCGCCGCGCCAGCCGGTATACGCCCACGACAAGGCCTGGCAGCGGGATGGCGACAGCTTGGTGGAGCTGCGGCCAGACCGTTTGCAAGGCATTTTGCGCGAGCCATTGGCAGGCGTCGACTGGAGCGCCGGGATCGTGGCGAACGCCACGCTGGAAGATCTGGACCCGGAGGCCCTCGCAAAAGCCCGCGTGAAATTTGCCGCAAAGCACCAGCAAGAGCGCTGGGCGGCCGACATGATCGGTTGGGACACGGCGGAGTTTCTGGACCGCGCCAAGATCACTCTGCACCGCAAGATCACCCGCTCCGCGCTGATTCTGCTAGGGCGCGCAGAGAGCGTGGCACTGCTGTCGCCGGGTGTGGCTGAAATGCTCTGGAAGGTGCCCGATGAGCGTATCGCCAAGCACTTTGGCCCGCCCTTCATCCTGACCACCACCGCGCTCGGCCAGCACATTCGCAACCCCAATATCAAGCTGTTTCCGGCCACTGAGTTGCTCGCAATCGAGCTGCCCCGCTACGACACGCAAGTGGTTCTGGAAGGACTGCACAATTGCGTCGCGCATCAAGACTACGAACAGAGCGCACGCATTGTGGTGCTGGAAACGCCCGGCCGCTTGCAACTTACCAGTCTGGGCGGATTTGTGGATGGCAAGCCAGAAGACTATTACCTTGGTCAGCGCACGCCCAGCGTTTACCGCAACCCCTGGCTGGCGCACGCCATGAACAACGTTGGCATGATCGACAAAGGCGGGTACGGCATCCGGGACATGGTGGCCACGCAGCGCAAACGTTATCTGCCCCTGCCCGATTACGAGGGCTCGACGCAGACGCGGACCGTGTTCAACGTCTACGGGCAGGCCATTGACGAAAATTTCAGCAAGCTGCTGATGGAGCGCACCGATTTGCCACTGGAGCAAGTGATCTGGCTCGACCGGGTGCAAAAACGAGTCCGCATTGGCGACGACCAAGCCGCCCTGCTGCGAAGGGCCAAATTGATCGAAGGACGCAAGCCGCAGTTTTTTGTGGCGGCTAAAGTGGCCATAGCGACCGGGCAAGTGGTGCAGTATGTTCACCGCAAAGGGCTGGATGCACGGCATTACAGAGCCTTGGTGCTGGAACTGCTGGCTTTGGGACCCCAACCGCGCAGCACGATCAACCAGCTTCTGATGCCCAAGCTAACCGATACGCTGGACAGCGAACGCCGCCGCAAGGAGTTCATCAAGAACCTGCTGCAAGACATGGCACGCGAGGGCCAGATCCAGAACATAGGCGGGGCAACGAAAGCCGCTAAATGGCAAAAAATGATCGTGTAGACATGCCCCATTGATTGGATAGCCCACCAAAAAAATTGCTGCGATATCCAATTGCCACAAGCCAATTAAAAAAAAGTTACGTCACATCAACAGCTTGCATTGGTTATGCGCCAGTTGTTCCAGCTTTCTAACCAATCCCTCATGACCGTTTTTCCCCTGAAAGCCTGCCAGCCTCAAAATCTCCAGGCCTGCCACAAGCCCGGGAGGCCGATCTGCGACCAACGGTTTTCGATGGTGGAGAAGTTTTTGAACGGCCAGACCATGGCTCAGCAAATCCGGGCAATGGCCAGCGCATGATGGACACGAAGTTTCTCGGCCGCGTGGACTACCTGCCCACCTACCAGGCGATGCAGGATTTCACCGCCCAGCGCACCGAAGATACACCCGATGCGCTATGGATTTGCGAGCACGACCCCGTCTTCACGCAAGGCCTGGCCGGCAAGCCCGAGCATCTGCTGTTGCCCGGCGACATCCCCGTGGTGGCCACCAACCGCGGCGGCCAGGTGACCTTCCACGGCCCGGGCCAGGTGGTGGCGTATCCGCTGGTCGACTTGCGCCGCGCCGGTTATTTTGTAAAAGAATATGTGTTCCGCATCGAGGAATCGGTGCTGCGCACCCTGGCGCATTTCGGCGTGACCGGCCACCGCGTAGGCGGCGCGCCGGGCATCTACGTGCGGCTCGACGACCCTTTTTCGCATGCGCGCCTGGCGCCCCCCGAGCCGGGCCGCGACCCGTTCATGGGCCTGGGCAAGATCGCCGCGCTGGGCATCAAGGTCAGCCGCCACAGCACCTACCACGGGTTGAGCCTGAACGTGGCGATGGACCTGGAACCCTTCTCCCGCATCAACCCTTGTGGCTATGCGGGCCTGCAGACCGTGGACCTTTCTACAATCGGGGTTCAAACCACTTGGGACGAAGTCGCGAACGTGCTGGCAGAAAAGCTCGGCACCTACCTCGCACCGTAATCTGATGAGCACAGTCGAAGTCGTGCGCGATGCACAAACCGTTGAAGCCTACAACCCGCTGGCCAAGCAAAAGGCCGGTGCCAAGCTGTCGCGCATCCCCGTCAAGGTGGTCCAGGGCGAGGTACTGAAGAAGCCCGACTGGATTCGCGTGAAGGCCGGCTCGCCGACCACGCGCTTCTACGAGATCAAGCAGATCCTGCGCGAGAGCAACCTGCACACGGTGTGCGAGGA
>JAQGMQ010000089.1 GCA_028292305.1 Rhodoferax sp. | reverse complement strand
TGCCCGACGTGCCCACCATCGCCGAGACGGTGCCCAACTACGAGAGCGACATCTGGATCGGCATGGTGGCACCGGCCAAGACGCCGCCGGCCGTGGTCGCCAAACTCAACGCCGAGCTGCGCCGCTCGCTCGAGCTGCCCGACGTGCGCGCCAAGCTGGCCGAGCAGGGCATCTACGCCGAGACCAGCACGGCGGCCGAGTTCACCGCCCTGATCGCGAGCGACCAGAAGCGCTGGGCGGCCGTGATCAAGGCCGCCAACATCGTGCCCGAATAAGCGCGGCCACCGACTTTTTTCTTCAGGAGAGACCATGACCAATTCCTACGGCGCCGGTGTGCGCCGCGACATCCCGCAGACGTCCGCGCCCGGTGAAACCGTGTGGGCCAGCGACGCCATCGCCGAGATGCTGCGTTCGATGGACATCCCCTTCGTGCTGCTCAACCCCGGCGCCAGCTTCCGCGGCCTGCACGACAGCCTGGTGAACCACCTCGGCAATGAGAAGCCGCAGATGGTGGTGGTGCTGCACGAGGAACACGCGGTGGCCATCGCCCACGGCTACACCAAGGTCACCGGCAAGCCGCTGATCGCCATCCTGCACAGCAACGTCGGCCTGATGCACGGCACCATGGCCATCTTCGACGCCTGGGTCGACCGGGTGCCGGTGATCGTGCTCGGTGCCACCGGCCCCGTGGATGCAGCCAAACGCCGCCCGTGGATCGACTGGATCCACACCGCGCAGGACCAGGGCGCGATGGTGCGCAACTTCACCAAATGGGACGCGCAGCCGGCCTCCATCGGCGCCGCGCAGGAGGCGCTGCTGCGGGCCCACCAGATCGCCACCACGGCGCCGCAGGGCCCCGTCTACGTGTGTTTCGATGCGGCGCTGCAGGAGTCGAAGCTGCCCGAGATGCCGGTCTTGGCCGACCCGGCGCGTTACCTCGCGCCGCCGCCTGCGCGGCCTTCGGATGCGGTGCTGGCCCAGGCCGCCGATCTGTTGTCGAACGCGCGCCGCCCGGTGATCCTGATGGGCCGCGTGACGCGCGACATGGCGGGCTGGGAGCGACGTGTGCAGCTCGCCGAGACCCTGCAGGCTGAAGTGCTGACCGACCTGCGCGTCGGCGCCGCCTTCCCCACCGACCACCCGTTGCATGCCGCACCCAGCGGCGCCTTCCTCACGCCCGCCGCACAAGAGGTGCTGCGCGGCGCCGACGTGGTGCTGAGCCTCGACTGGCTCGATCTTTCAGGCACGCTGAAGCAGGCCTGGGGCGACCAGCCCGTGGGCAGCAAGGTCATCCAGGTGTCGGTGGACCACTACAGCCACAACGGCTGGAGCATGGACCACCAGGGCCTGCCGCCGGTCGACCTGTTTCTGCTGTGCGAACCCGAGCCGGCCGTGGCCTTGCTGAACCCCCTGGTCAGGCAACGTCCTCGGCTGGAGACATCGAAGCGCGCCGCGCCGGCCGCAGCGCCCGCGGGCCCGGGCCTGATGACGGTGGCCACGCTGGCCGCCACGGTGAAGAAGGCCGTGGGCGACCGCAAGGTCTGCCTGATGCGCCTGCCGCTGAGCTGGAGCGGCGAGATGTGGGACTTCAGGCATCCGCTCGACTTCCTGGGTTATGACGGCGGTGGCGGCATCGGCTCGGGGCCGGGCATGTCCATCGGCTCGGCGCTGGCGCTGAAGGGCAGCGACCGCCTGCCCGTGGCCATCATCGGCGACGGCGATTTCATGATGGGCGTGAACGCGCTGTGGACGGCCGCCAATGCCCGCATCCCGATGCTGGTGGTGGTGTGCAACAACCGCTCGTTCTTCAACGACGAACTCCACCAGGAACGTGTGGCACGCCAGCGCAACCGCCCGGTGGAAAACCGCTGGATCGGCCAGCGCATCAGCGATCCACCGCCCGACCTGGCCATGATGGCGCGTGGCCAGGGCCTGAAGGGTTTTGGCCCGGTGCAGGACGTGGCCGAGCTGAGCCAGGTGCTGGAGGGCGCCATCGCCGCCGTGCAGAACGGCGAGACGGTGGTGGTCGACGTGGTGGTGCAGACGGGCTACAGCCCGGCCATGACCGCCGGCATGACGCGCTCGAAGGAATGAGGACCAGCCATGCGCGCACATGAAATTCCCGAAGGCGTGTTGCCCACGCAGCGCGGCCTGTATTACGGTGGTGCCTGGCACGCGCCCAAGGCCGGAGCTTATGCCGACACCATCAACCCGACCTACAACGAAGCCATCACGCAGGCGCCGGTGGCCGATGCCGACGACGTGGATGCCGCGGTGCAGGCGGCCCACGCGGCCTTCCCGGCCTGGGCTGCCACGCCGCCGCTGGAGCGCGGGCGTTATCTGCGCAAGGCCGCGGCGGTGCTGCGTGAACACGGCGCGCCATTGGCCCAGCTGGATGCGCTGAACAACGGCAACCCGGTATCGGCGTTGGCCATGGACGCCGGCTTTGCCGCCGACTGCCTCGAATACTTCGCCGGCCTGGCCACCGAGATCAAGGGCGAGACCATCCCCATGGGTGATGGCAACTTCAACTACACGCTGCAGGAGCCGCTGGGCGTGGTGGCCCGCATCGTGGCCTACAACCACCCGCTGATGTTTGCCGCCGCGCGCCTGGCCGCACCCTTGGCCGCGGGCAACACGGTGGTGATCAAGGCGCCCGACCAGGCGCCCTTGTCCACGCTGCGGCTGGCCGAGCTGGTGGGCCACATCTTCCCGCCTGGCGTGGCCAACTTTCTCTGCGGTGGGCGTGACTGCGGCGAGGCATTGGGCCGGCATCCGCTGGTGCGCAAGATCACGCTGATCGGCGGCGTGCCCACCGGCAAGGCGGTGATGAAGACCGCGGCCGACAGCCTGAAGCCGGTGCTGCTGGAGCTGGGCGGCAAGAACGCGCTCATCGCCTATCCGGACGCCGATGTCGACAGGCTGGTGAACGGCATCATCGCCGGCATGAACTTCACCTGGTCGGGCCAGAGCTGTGGCTCAACCAGCCGCGTGTTCCTGCACGAATCGTTGCACGACGCGGTGCTCGACAAGGTGGCGCGGCTGCTGCCCGAGCGGCACCGCCCCGGCATACCCACCGACCCGAAGACGACCATGGGCTCGCTGGTGAGCCGCGCGCAACTGGAGAAGGTGCAGCGCTACGTGGCCGCGGGGCTGGAAGACGGTGGCCGCCTGGTCTGTGGCGGCAAGCAGCCCACCGACGCGGCCCTGCAGGACGGCTTCTTCTACGAGGCCACCGTGTTTGCCGACATGCAGCCGCACATGCGGCTGGCGCAGGAGGAAGTCTTCGGCCCGGTGATGTCGGTGTTCAAGTGGCGCGATGAAGACACGTTGTTCGAGCAGGTGAACGGCGTGGACTTCGGCCTGACCGGATCGATCTGGACGCAGAACCTGAACACCGCGCACCGCGCCGCCAAACGCATCCAGACGGGTTATGTGTGGATCAACAACGCCAGCCAGCATTTCATGGGCGCCCCGTTCGGTGGCGTGAAGCAGTCGGGCATCGGCCGCGAGGAATGTTTTGCCGAGCTGCTGGAGTTCACGTACACCAAGAACGTCAACCTGAAGTTCTAGACCCGGTGCCGCCGAGCCCGCCGCGCCGGATCGCTGCCGCGCGTGCGGCGATGCCGGCGCGTTCGTCGTCGGACAGCCGCGCCAGGTTGCGCACCTGCGGCTCGACGCGCGGGTTCTGCGCCAGCAGCGCGCGGTGCCGCGCCAGGAAGTCCCAGTACAGCGTGGTGTACGGGCAGGCGGTGTCGCCCACCCGCTGCGCCGGGTCGTAGCGGCAGCCCGCGCAGTAGCGTTTGCCAGCCATGCGCTCAATGTACTTGCCGCTGGCGATGTAAGGCTTGCTGGCCATCAGGCCGTCGTCGGCATATTGGCTCATGCCCAGGGTGTTGGGCAGCTCGACCCATTCCACCGCGTCCACATATACCGACAGGTACCAGCCATGCACCTGCTTCGGGTCCACGCCGAGCAGCAGGCAGTACAGCCCCGTCACCATCAGCCGCTGGATGTGGTGCGCGTAGCCCAGAGTCAACGTCTGTTGAATCACGTCGCGCAGGCAGGCCATGTCGGTCTCGCCGGTCCAGAACCAGGGCGGCAGTGCCTCATGGGCGCCGAGGGTGTTGCGTTCCAGATAGCCGGGCATCTGCGTCCAGTAGATGCCGCGCACGTATTCGCGCCAGCCGAGGATCTGGCGGATGAAGCCTTCGGCGCTGGCCAGCGGCACCCGGCCTGCGCGGTAGGCCGCCTCGGCGGCGTCCACCACTTCGCGCGGGTGCAGCAGCTTCAGGTTCAGAGCGGCGGACAGCTGCGCATGCCACAGCCAGGGCTCGCCGGGCCACATGGCGTCCTGGTGCAGGCCGAACAGCGGCAGGCGCTGTGTGATGAAGCTGTCGAGTGCCTGCAGCGCCTCGGCGCGGGTGACCGGCCAGGCGAAGCTGTCGAGCTGGCCGGGATGGTCGTGGAAGCGCGTGCGCACCAGGGCGATGACTTCTTGCGTGATGTCATCGGGCGGGAAACGGGTCGGCGGCGGCAGGGCCTGCGGACCTGTCTTGCCGAAGGGCGCGCGGTTGTCGGTGTCGAAGTTCCACCGGCCGCCTTCGGGCTGCTTGCCATCCATCAGCACCTCGTGGCGCATGCGCATCTCGCGGTAGAAGTTCTCGAGCCGCAACGGCTGGTGGCTTTGCGCGTGGGCGGCGAAGTCCCGCACGGTGGCGTAGAAATGCCTGTCGTCGCGCACCTCGAGCGGCAGGCCGACCGCGGCCGCCACCGCCTTGATGGCGCGCCATACGCGCCAGTCGCCAGGCGCAGTCATCAGCAGTTGACGTGGGCCGAGCGTGGTGATCGCCTGTTGCAGCTCGGCGGCCAGGCTGCCGCGGTTGTCATCGGCGTCGAGTCGCGTGTAGTGCAGCGGCCGGCCGGCGCTTTTCAACGCATCGGCGAAGTGCCGCATCGCCGAGAGAAAGATCGCGATGCGTTGCTGGCTCGACCAGATGTGCGTCGATTCCTCGGCGACCTCGGCCATCCAGACGACATCTTGCGCGGGGTCGAAGCCGTCGAAGGCCGCCGCGTCCAGGTCGAGCTGGTCGCCGAGCACGATGACCAGGGAACGCAACTCCGGCACGCCGCGATCAACCATTCCTGTTGCGCATCCAGTCGGCGGTCTGGAAGAAGCTTTCCTTCAATCGTGCACGCAAGTCTTC
>JAQGMQ010000952.1 GCA_028292305.1 Rhodoferax sp. | reverse complement strand
CAGCATTCGCCTGCTGCCGCCCTCGGCCGCCGCGCATCTCATGCTCGCCATGAAGGCACCGGCGCCTGCCGCGCCCGCGATGGGCGCCTCCGAGCGCTGGTCCTGGTTCGACCGCCAGCCCGAGAAGAAGAAGCTGCGCGCCCGGGAGCGGCTGGACGCCCTGCAGATGGTCCTGGCCCTGCAGCAGGCCTGCACGGGCAAGGTCTACGCCATGCAACTCGCGGCGCAGGCCACCGGCGTCGCGCTGTCGACGCTGTACGAATGGGACGCGCTGATCCAGGACGTGCCGCGCCCCGATTGGCTGCCACATCTCTGCCCGGCGCATGGCGGCGGCCGCGGCTCGGCGGAATGCTCGCCGGAGGCCTGGGACGCGATCCGCGTCGACTACCTGCGCGCGGAACGACCCAATTTCACGGCCTGCTATCGCCGCCTGCAGGGGCTCGCCGCGCAGGAAGGCTGGACCATCCCGCCGGAGCGCACGCTGCACCGCCGGATGATGGCGATCCCCGAGGCGCAGCGCGTTCTCAAGCGCGAGGGGCCCGACGCGCTTCGCCGCCTGTTTCCGGCGCAGCAGCGCGACCGAGGCGTCTTCCACGCCCTGGAGGCCGTGAACGCGGACGGCCACACCTGGGACGTCTTCGTGAAGTGGCCGGACGGCACGATCGGCCGCCCCAGCATGGTCGGCTTCCAGGATCTCTACTCCGGCAAGGTGCTGTCCTGGCGCGTCGACCAGACGCTGTCCTGGCATGGCGTGCGCCTCGCCTTCGGCGACGTGGTCGAGCGCTACGGCATCCCCTCGCTCTGCTGGCTGGACAATGGCCGCGAGTTCGCCGCGAAGCGCATCACGGGCGGCCAGGCCAACCGCTACCGCTTCAAGGTGAAGGATGAGGAGCCGGAGGGCCTGCTGACCGCGCTCGGCGTCGAGGTCCACTGGACGCAGCCCTATCACGGCCAGTCCAAGCCCATCGAGCGCGCCTGGCGCGACTTCGCCCAGGACATCGCCAAGCACCCTGCCTTCGCGGGCGCCTACACGGGCAACAGCCCCACTGCCAAGCCGCACAATTACGGCTCCACTGCCGTGCCGCTGGAGACCTTCCTGCGCGTCATCGGCGAGGGCATCGCCGAGCACAATGCCCGCACCGGCCGGAAGAGCGGCACGGCCGCCGGCCGCAGCTTCGATGTCACCTTCGCCGAGAGCTACGAGCGGTCGCCGATCCGGATGGCGGCGCCGGAGCAGCGCCGGCTTTGGCTGCTCGCGGCCGAAGCGGTGCGCGTGCGCAAGCAGGACGGCCAGATCCATCTCTACGGCAACCGTTACTGGAGCCAGGACCTCCACGCTCATCTCGGCGCGACGGTGACGGTCCGTTTCGACCCGGACGCGCTGTCAGACCCGCTGCACGTCTACGCGACGGACGGTCGCTATCTCGGCGCCGCCGAGGCGCAGGAGATGGCCGGCTTCAACAGCGTCGCCGATGCGCAGAAGCAGGCGCGGATCGTGAAGCAGTTCATGCGCAGCACGAAGGAGAGCGCCGACGCGCAGCTCCGCATGTCGGTCGCCGACCTCGTGCGCAAGCTGCCGCAGATCGAGGCGGCCGAGCCGCCCGAGGCGAAGATCGTCCGCCCCTTCATCGCCGGCAACACGGCGCTGCAGCCGCTGCCGCGCGAGGACGTCGACGAGGAGCTGGATCCCTTCGAGGCGGCGCTGGCGCGCGGCCGGGTGGAGCGCGGCTCGCACCTCCGCGTCGTCGACGACGACTGAACGAAATCGCCCCCGCCGTTGGAGCGGCGGGGGCGTGGTCTGCACGAATTGAAACGAGAGGACGAGCCTAGATGAGCTTCACACGAGACACAACGCCGCTGATGACCGACGACGAGGTCCAGCAGGTGCGGACGAAATGCCGCACGCTCCTCGACACCGAGGCGGGCCTCACCCATGGCAAGCTGGCGCTGGACGTGGGCGTGAAGGAGGGCACGTTCAGCCCCTGGCTGGGCGGCGTCTACCAGGGCCGCAACGACAAGGTCGCCGTGCAGGTGAAGCAGGGCCTGGCGTCCCGCGAGCGTGGCGCCAAGACGCGCGCGTCCGCGCCGAAGGTGGCGCCCTTCATCGAGACGCCCACCGCCGCGACGTTCTTCGGGATCTTCGAGCACGCCCAGCACATGCCCGACTTCGCCGTCATCGTCGGCGATCCCGGCGTGGGCAAGACGAGCGCCTGCTGCGCCTACACGGCCCGCAATCCCAACGTCTACAAGATCGTCTGCCGCCCCTCGCTGAATGGGCCGCGCGCCCTGCTGGACGATCTGGCGCGGACCATGACGGTGCTGGAGCGCGGCGTGATCCACCGCGTCGCCGCCGCCATCATGAACAAGCTGCGGAACGCCAACGCCCTCATCATCGTGGACGAGGCGCACCACCTGACTTCGGAGGCGCTCGACGAGCTGCGCGCCATCCACGACACCGGCGTCGGCGTCTGTGTCGTCGGCAACGCCACCATGAACGGCAACCTCACCGGCGGGCAGCGCGCCTCGCAGTTCGCCCAGCTCTCCTCGCGCGTCGGCATCCGCGTCACCCGGTCGCGCCCGCGGTCGGCGGATGTCCTCGCGCTGCTCGATGCCTGGGACGTGACCGACACCACGCTGCGCGATGCGCTGCGCGCCGTGTCCAAGCGGCCGGGCGCGCTGCGCAGCATGGACAAGGTCCACCGCCTCGCCCTGATGATCGCCCGCGGCCAGAAGGAAGAGCTGTCGGTCGCGCACATCGAGCTGGCGGACAGCCGGCTGCGCGGCGCGCAGGAGGCGGCGTGAAGGCCCCGCGCCCCTGGCAGATCGAGCGTGCTCGCGCGGCCGCCGAGCAGGTCACGCGCGAGCTGGCCTTCGCCGGGCATGCCCGCACGGTCAGCCTCGGCATGATCGTGATGGAGTGCAGTCAGGAGTTCGGCGTCCCGCTGCTG
>JAQGMQ010000818.1 GCA_028292305.1 Rhodoferax sp. | reverse complement strand
TGATCGAAAAACAGCGCCATGAGCGAACTCGTTTATCAATCGGGCTTCGGCAACAGCTTCGCGACCGAGTCGTTGCCCGGTGCCTTGCCCGTCGGCCGCAACTCGCCACAGCGCTGCCCCTACGGCCTGTATGCCGAGCAGCTTTCGGGCACGGCCTTCACCGCGCCGCGTGCCGACAACCGGCGCGCGTGGCTGTACCGCATCCGGCCATCGGCGATGCACACGCCATTCAAACGCATCGACGCCGGCCGCATCGTGAGCCGCTTCGGTGAAGCCCCCACGCCACCGAACCAGCTGCGCTGGAACCCGCTGCCGATGCCCGACGAGCCCACCGACTTCGTGCGGGGCCTGGTGACGATGGCCGGCAACGGCGACGTGCAGGCGCAGGTCGGCGCGGCGGCGCATCTCTACGCCTGCAACCGGTCGATGACCCGCAGCGCCTTCTACAACGCCGACGGCGAGATGCTGTTCGTGCCGCAGCTGGGGCGGCACCGCTTCGTCACCGAACTCGGCGTGATCGAAGCCGGCCCGCAGGAGATCGTGGTGATTCCGCGCGGCGTGCGCTTTCGCCTTGAGTTGCCCGATGGCCCTGTTCGCGGCTACATCTGCGAAAACTTCGGCGCCAACTTCCGCCTGCCCGACCTCGGCCCGATCGGTTCGAACGGCCTGGCGAATCCGCGCGACTTCCTCACGCCGGTGGCGGCCTATGAAGATGTGGATGCGCCGCACGAACTCATCGCCAAGTTCCAGGGCCACCTGTGGTCGGCCGACATGACGCATTCGCCGATCGACGTGGTGGCCTGGCACGGCAACTACGCACCCTACAAATACGACCTGCGCCGCTTCAACGCCATCGGCTCGATCAGCTTCGACCACCCCGATCCGTCGATCTTTCTGGTGCTGCACAGCGCGTCGGACACACCCGGTGTGAGCGGCATCGACTTCGTGATCTTCCCGCCGCGCATATTGGCTGCGCAAGACACCTTCCGCCCGCCCTGGTTTCACCGCAACGTGGCGAGTGAATTCATGGGCCTGGTGCACGGCGCCTACGACGCCAAGGCCGAAGGTTTTTCGCCCGGCGGCGCCAGCCTGCACAACAGCATGACCGGCCACGGCCCGGACGCGGGCACGTTCGAAAAAGCCAGCCACGCCGACGTCACCCAGGTCGACATCGTGAAGGACACCATGGCCTTCATGTTCGAGACCCGGCTGGTGTGGCAACCCACGGCCTACGCCCTCGGCAGCGCCGAGCTGCAGGACGACTACTACCGCTGCTGGCAAGGCCTGCAGAAACATTTCGACCCGGGCCAGCCATGACAACAGCCGTTGACAACACACACGATGCGGGGCTGAAGAGCTGGGTTGCTTCAGCCAATGCCGCCGGTACCGACTTTCCGCTGCAGAACCTGCCGTATGGACGCTTCAAGCGCCAGGGCGATGCCGACTGGTGCCTCGGCGTGGCCATCGGCGACCAGGTGCTCGACCTGCGCGCCGCGGGTCTCGTCGACCATGCCGACATGCACCGCCTGATGGCCGAGCCGCGCCCGGTGCTGCAGGCGCTGCGCAAGGCCATCTCAGAAGGCTTGCGCGAAGGCAGCGCGGCGCAGGTGAAGTTCAACCCGGCGCTGCTGCCGCAGGCCGCAGTGACGCTGGGCCTGCCGTGCGAGATCGGCGACTACACCGACTTCTACACCAGCATCCACCACGCGACCACGGTGGGCAAGCAGTTCCGGCCCGACAACCCTTTGCTGCCCAACTACAAGTGGGTGCCGATCGGCGACCACGGCCGGGCCTCGTCGATCGGCGTGAGCGGGCAGGCGTTTGCGCGCCCGCTGGGCCAGACCAAGTCACCAGACGCTGACGTGCCCACGTTCGGACCCTGCCGCCGGCTCGACTACGAGCTGGAGCTGGGCGTGTTCGTCGGCCGGCCGAACGCCGCCGGCACGCGCATCCCGATCGCCGAAGCCGAAGACCATGTGTTCGGCATCGCCTTGTTCAACGACTGGAGCGCGCGCGACATCCAGGCCTGGGAATACCAGCCGCTCGGGCCGTTCCTGTCGAAGAACTTCGCCAGCACCGTGTCGCCCTGGGTGGTGACGCTGGACGCGCTCGCGCCGTACCGGAAGGCCTGGACGCGGCCGGCCGGCGACCCGGAGCCCCTGGCTTATCTGGATGCGCCGGCCAACCGTGCCGCTGGCGGCTTGGACATCACGCTCGAAGTCTGGCTGCAGACGCCGGCCATGCAGCAGGCTGGCTCGCCCGGCGAACGGCTCATGACGGCCAACTACGCCGATGCTTATTGGACCGTGGCCCAACTCGTCACCCACCACACCGTGAACGGCTGCAACCTGCGGGCGGGCGACCTGCTGGGCACGGGCACCTTGTCGGGGCCGGCGGCGGAGCAGGGCGGTTCGCTGCTCGAGCTGAGCCAGGGCGGCAAGCGGCCTCTTGTGCTGGCCAACGGCGAGCAGCGCACCTGGCTTGAAGACGGCGACACCGTCGTCCTGAAGGCCTATTGCGAGCGTGCTGGTTTCAAGCGCATCGGCTTTGGCGAATGCCGCGGCACGGTGCTGCCGGCTTTGGCGGAGAAATCAACAGCGGGAGACAAACATGCTGACCACCGTGAAACCCCGGCAAGAAAAACACGGCCTGGCCGGTGGGCAAACGGCACAGCCCGCGCGTGCCGACTGGACCATCGACCAGGGTTGGAAGAACTACTTGCCCGAAGAACACGCGGTGTGGAAGACGCTTTTCGAACGCCAGTCGCGCCTGTTGCCCGGCCGCGCCTGCGATGCGTTTGTGGAGGGCATGAAAAACCTGCCGATCGGTGCCGAGCAGATTCCCGATTTTCGCGCGCTCAGCGAGGTGCTGATGCAGCGCACCGGCTGGCAGGTGGTGGCCGTGCCGGGCCTGGTGCCCGACGAGGTTTTCTTCGAACACCTGGCGCACCGCCGCTTTCCCGCGGGGCACTTCATCAGAAAGCCGCACGAGCTCGATTACCTGGAAGAGCCCGACGTGTTCCATGACGTGTTCGGCCACGTGCCGATGCTGATGAACCCGGCCATTGCCGATTACATCCAGGCCTATGGTGAGGGCGGATTGCGCGCGCAGAAGCTCGGCGTGCTCGACAAGCTGGCGCGGGTGTATTGGTACACCGTGGAGTTCGGCCTGGTGCAGCAGGCCGACGGCTTGCGCATCTACGGCGCGGGCATTGCCTCGTCGTTCACCGAGACGGTTTTTGCGCTCGAAGACGCGTCGCCGAATCGCATCGCGTTTGATTTGGAACGCGTGATGCGCACGCGTTACCGCATCGACGATTTCCAGGACACCTTTTTCGTGATCGACAGCCTTGACCAGTTGCTCGACCTGTCCCGCATCGACTTCGCGCCGCTGTACGGGCGGGTGCAGGACCAGCCCGACCATGCGCCTGGCACGGTGCTGGCAAGTGACTGCGTCATCACGCGCGGCACGGGCCGCTACGCCGCGGAGCGCCTGGCCAAGGCCGGCTGAGGCTCAGCGGCGCGTGGTGGCGAGCACACTGCGCTGGCGCTTTCTGCGCCAATGCAGCAAGGCCTGGCTGGCCAGCGCGGCACCGCCGACGATGGCCACCTGCTTGATGAATGTGGTCTTGTCGGAGTGCACGCTGCGGGCGTCGGCCGAGGCCACTACCGCGTACGGGTTCACGCGCACCACGGGTGGCGGCATCGGGATTTCGTCCAGCGCCGCAGTGCCGTTCTTGGCCACTTCCTTGGCGGCCTTGGTGGCTTCGACCGCCTTGCCGCCTTCCACCGAACCGTGTTCGTTGGCATAGACCTTGGTGAACTCGGCGCCCAGCAGGAAGATCTGCGCGGCGTAGTACACCCAGGCCAGCACCACCACCAGCGAGCCCGCCGCGGCGAATGAATCGCTCACGCCGCTCTTGCCCAAATAAAGGCCGATGCCGGCCTTGCCGATCTCGAACAACACGGCTGTCACCCCAGCGCCGATCCACACCTCGTGCCAGCGGATCGGTACGGTCGGCATGAACTTGAAGATCATCGCGAACAGCACCGTGCTGATGCCCAGCGAGATGGCGATGTTGATGACCTGCAGCAGCACTTCCCAGGCCGGCAGCAGCCCGCCAGCCCAGCCGCCGATGGCCGACACCACGGTGCTCACCAGCAGCGACACCATCAGCAAAAACGCCAGGCCCAGGATCAGCCCGAACGACAACACCCGCGCCCGCAGGATCGCCCACAGGCCGGTCGGCTTGGCTTTCTCGGGCACATGCCAGATGCGGTCGAGCGCGCTCTGCAGTTCGGCGAACACGGTGGTCGCGCCGATGACCAGCAGGCCGATGCTGATGCTGCCCGCGATGATGCCTTTCGAAGGCTCGCGCGCGCTTGCGATCAGCCCCTGCACCGCCATGGCGCCTTCGCGGCCGATGGTGCCCTGCAGCTGGCTCGTCAGCGCGCCGCGCACGGCCTCTTCGCCGAACAACGCACCCGCCACGGCGATCACGATCACCAGCAACGGCGCCAGCGAAAACATCGTGTAGTAGCTGATCGCCGCGCCCATGCTCGGCGCGAAATCGTCGATCCAGGCCGTCACGGCTTTTTTGGAGAGGTCGAAGAGTCGGCTGAGGTTCATGTTGGCAAAAGCATTGAAACGGTGAGCCTGATTTCAACGCCTCGGTCGGTGCTTTGGCGCGGGCAAAACGCCAGCGCCTGCGTAGGCCAAAACCTGCGCTTTGTTGGCGGGCGTGGGCTGCAGCCCCCGGATCAGGGCCGTTCGCGCGCAGGCACGCGTGTCTCCAGCGCCGCGGGCGTGAAGGCGGGCGCAAAGCTGCAGCCCGCGCCGTACTTCGCTTCGAAGGTTGGGCAGGCCGCGGCCACACCGGCCGCGGTCGGCTTGGCGCCCTGCTCGACCCATTGCAGCAGCGCGGTCATCAGCGTCGGATAGGTCGGGTCGCTGATGAAGCTGTGCGTGCCATTGGTGGTGAAGGTCTGCACCAGGCGGTCGCCGCTGCCACCGGCATCCATGACCGCCCTGAAGCGCGCGTCCAGCTCGGCGAAGGCGGTGGGGTCGCTGATCCATTTCGCGCTCAACACCGGCACGGGGATGCGGCCGGTCGGGTCGGTGTCGGTTGCAAACCGTTGGTAGGCCGTTGGGTCGGCGCGGTAGCGCAGCACGCCGGCGTTTAGTGCGGCGTCGTCGGACGAGCCGGTGTAGATGGCGCCGGTGTTGCCGAACGGACTGGCGCCGCCGGTGCGTTTGGCGCTGATGTCCTGGAAGTGGAACGTGCCCCAGTTCAGGTGCGCCTGGATGGCGCTCGCCGGGATCTTGATGACGTTCTCGATGGTCTGCACCTTGGCCTGTTGCGCCGCCGTGCGCTGGGCCGCGGGCTTGTCGAGCGCCAGGCATTCGTTGGTGCGCGCGGTCAGCTCGGCCTGCGTCATGGTGGCGGTCGCGGGCAGCCCCAGGTTCAACGGGTAGGGCGTTTCCGTTGGCCGTGGATGGTTGTTGCAGAGGTACTGGTAGACCACGCGCAGATCGGTGCGGAAGTCGTACGCGCGTGTGCCGCCGCCCAGCACGCCGCTGGTCAGCAGCACGCCGTCGTAAGGCACTTCGCCCACCGTCTGCGCGGTGAACATCTCCGCCGCCTTGACGGCGACACCCGCGCCCCATGACTGCCCGTGCAGGATGGTCCGCACCGGCTTGGCCACGTGGGTGCGGAAGATGCCGCGCAGGCGTTCCGTGTCTTCCGCGGCGGCCCGCACTTCGACGCCGCCCTGGCGAAACGTGGAGCCGGCCCAGGCATATCCCGCCTTGACCATGATCGACCAGCGCGTCAAGTCTTCAACGGCCCGGTCGGCGGTGGGCGCGCTCAGGTCGGGCCCGCCATGGGCGTGCAGCACGAGGCGGCCGTTCCAGTCGGCAGGTTTGGCGATGAGGTAGTAGGCGCCCTTCGAGTCGACGCCGGCGAGGCAGGTCGTGGTGGACGGCACCGCTGCCGGGCAGGCGACCGACCGGGGCGCGGCTTCGGTCGAGTCGGCGACGATCGGCCCGTCGGAGCCGTCGCCGCAGCCGGTGAACAGGGCGACGATGGCGATGGGCGCGGCTAGGCGGGCGCGTTGGAAATGCTTCACAAATGTCTCCTTTTATTGGGGGAGAGCGGATTGTGGGGAGACCGGGTCAAGATAGCAAAGATGTCAAACAGCGTGTTTCGATACTCTCAAGATATGGGATCTGCCGATTGGGTGGCACAGGCCCGCCCGAAGAAAGCTTCGGCCAAGCTACCGCAAGATCGGGATGTCCACAGCGGATGAGTAAGGGGGCAGGGCGCGTGCGGGCCGATCGCGAGCCGGCGTTCAAAGCGCCGCACGGGTGCGAGGGTGGCTGCATGGGGACAAGGACTTGAGCGAATCAAACCCCAGGAAAAAGATGGTGCGGCTGGCGGGGATCGAACCCACGACCCTTGGCTTCGGAGGCCAATACTCTATCCACTGAGCTACAGCCGCAACACGCCGGATTGTAGCCGCTGGCCTGGGCGGCTTTGGCCGCGGGTCGCATTTTGTCGCCGCTGGCGCCGGTCAGCTCAGGCCAGTTTGTAGTGGCCGCGGTGGCCTTCGAGGATGAAGCCCTTGTCGACCAACTGCTTCAGCGCCGCGGCAATCGATCCATTCGGAATGCCGGCTGCGCTGGCGATGTCGCCTTGCGTGGTGCGGGTGAAGCGCTTGCGGCTGAGCAGGGCGCGCAGATGGTCGAGCACCTTGGCGGCGTTGCCTTTGAGTGGGCGCTGGCTGGTGGCCTTGGGCTTGCGGCCTCGGCGGGGCTTTTCCTGCACATCGCTCGGCCCGAGGTCGATGTTGACGGGACCCATCAACGGTGGCTTGCTGCCCCGCCGCAGCGGTGGGCCCCGGCCTT
>JAQGMQ010000932.1 GCA_028292305.1 Rhodoferax sp. | reverse complement strand
ACTCCTTTACCTGCACATGCATTAGTGCAATAACTTTGCTAAAAGATTATAATCTGTATTCTGCCCTTCGCGAATCTTGATTGCCTTTTTATCAGGATTATCACCAGGTTCAAAAAAATCTACTGGTCAACCGTCTGATTTATATATGACCTTTGGAGGTGTTAAGTGATTTATGATCTAATAAGGAAAACGGTCATCGTTCTTGAGCCATGGGCACCAAGCACCAGTGATTGCTCAATATCCGCTGTTTTTGATGGCCCGGCAATAAAGGTTCCAAAACCAAATAAATTGGTTCCTATCCTTTTATAAGCTTCGTGCATATCCGCAACAATATCTTTAGCATGGAGGGCAATTATCAAGTGCTGGCATATAAAGGGTAAAACACGTTGCCCCATCAATTCTTCGGTTATCCATACAGCGCCGTTCTCGGCTACGCCAAAATGAGCTTGCAAAATAGCGAAGTGTACATTTTGTAATTCATGAGGCAACAGCGAAACTTCAGCTTCTTCTATATGTCCGGTAATACCAACTACTCTGCTAATAACACGCTGACCTGTAATTGACTTGCTTTTGATATACTCATTAATAGCATCTGTATTATCAACTGTTTGTACCGTGCCGCCTATGGCGGTAAGGGTTTCGGTAAATTGGGTTATCAGATCATTATTGTCCCCGGCCGAAATGAAATTTTGCGGCAAAGCGCTATATGTTGGCTGATGCGCAACTATGGCATTTAATATTTGGTCGCGATCTGTCATATATATTTATCTGTTTTTGGCATACCATTCACCGAACGACTGTTCAGGCGGGGTTGGCATATCGCGTTGTTTGTACCAAGGGTTAAAACGGTTATTAACAGCAAATGGTGCGTAACGCAGCACAAGCCTGCCGGTTTTACCACCCGCATGGTATAGGGTTGGCGAAGATAAGGTTACACTCATTAGTTTCATGGCAGCTCTTTTTGCCGCTGGCGCATGCCCGTTTTGTACAATAACCTGTCGCCATTTATATAATTGCTGATGGATGTCTATTTTAACCGGGCAAACGTTTGAGCACGAGCCGCAAAGCGTTGAAGCGAAAGGCAGGTCGGCATATTTTTCCATATCCAGATTAGGTGCAAGTATAGCTCCGATAGGCCCCGATATAGCATTGTGGTAGCTGTGCCCCCCGCTGCGGCGATAAACCGGGCAGGTGTTCATACAGGCCCCGCAACGAATGCATTTAAGCGAATTACGAAAATCTGCACGGCCCAACTGCTTACTGCGACCGTTATCAACGATAATAATATGTATCTCTTTGCCATCCCTTGGTTTGCTGAAATGGCTGGAGTAAGTGGTTATAGGCTGCCCGGTAGCGCTGCGGGTAAGCAAGCGTAAAAACACCCCCAGGTGTTTCCTCTGAGGGATAATCTTCTCTATACCCATGCTGGCAATATGAATATCTGCCAAATGGGCACCCATATCTGCGTTACCTTCGTTAGTACAAACGACAAACTCACCAGTTTCTGCTACAGCAAAGTTTACCCCCGTTAAAGCGGCCCTGCGTGTAAGAAAGGTGTCCCGCAAATGTTGCCTGGCAGTTTCAGTAAGGTACTGAGGGTCGGCGTTGCCTTTGGTTGTACCCAGGTGCAGGTGAAACAGATCGCCGATCTCTTCCTTTTTTTTATGGATGCAGGGTAACACAATATGGCTTGGTGGTTCTTTAGCTAGCTGAACTATGCGCTCGCCCAGGTCAGAATCAATAACCTCTACCCCATTATTTTCAAGGTAATCATTTAAATGGCACTCTTCGGTAAGCATCGATTTACTCTTCACCATCTGCCTTATCCCCTTCGCTTTTAATAAACCCAAAACGATCCGGTTATGCGCTTCCGCATCGGCTGCCCAGTGAATAACAATACCATTATCCTTTGCTTTAGCTTCAAACTCCTGCAGGTAGGCAGAAAGATTAGATAGCACATTGTCTTTTACGGCTGAAGCGACATCCCGCAAAATTTCCCAGTCGGGTATCCGGTTAACTGCTTTATCCCTTTTCTGGCGTATCCACCATAAGGTTTCGTCATGCCAGTCTACACGGGCTTCATCTTTATTAAATTCATTTGCTAATGTAGCATGGTCTTTTGTTGGCGTGCTCATTTGTCCGAATTTAAGATCTCTGCCAAATGAATCACTTTCACTTTACTTCCCTGCCTTTTTAGTAAGCCTTCCATATGCATCAGGCATGACATATCCACACCTGTAATATACTCCGCCCCATTTGTTAAGTGATCTTCCACGCGGTCTTTACCCATTTTTACTGATACGGCCTCTTCTGCTACACAAAAGGTGCCACCAAATCCGCAGCATTCATCCTCCCGGTCAAGCGGTACAATATCTATTCCCTCGACCATGTTTAATAATTGGCCTGGCTTTGAAAAATCGCGAGCTACCAGCTCGGTCATTTGCGACAAATGCAAGCCACGCTGGCCATGGCAGCTTTGGTGTACACCAACCTTAAAAGGAAACTTCGCCGGCAACGATTCCACCTTCAGTATGTCTGTTAAAAAAGAACTGAGTTCGTAAACTTTTTCACGTATAGATGCCGCTTCTGTCACATGTTCATCACTGTGTAAGTGTTCTTTGATATGTAGGATACAGCTTCCTGACGGTGCTACAATATAATCGAAGCCGTGAAAGTTCTCGATAAACAAACGATCACAGCCGGCTGTAAGATGGGCAAAACCAGAGTTGGCCATAGGCTGCCCGCAACAGGTTTGGTTTTTAGGATAAGCAACATCAACACCTAATTTTTCTAACAATTGCAACGTAGCTATTGCAGCGTTAGGATAAAACTGATCGACGTAGCAAGGTATAAACAAGCCAACTCTCATATAGCGTTATTTTGGTTTGCCGAATAATATTTAAGCTGAATAATGTCGTTAGGTATAGCTTTCCTGTTCCAGTCTTTATGGATCACTAAGGCTGCACCAACCGCCGAAGCCTGCGCCATAGATGCCGAAAACACTTCTATAGCAGGGAATGCCATAGATAACAGGTGCATATAAATACTATTTTTACTAAAGCCGCCGTCAACAAAAATTCTTTTAACCATAGTCCCTTTTAGTACCATTTGCGTAGAAATAATCTGTTGATCGATCAGATCCACGATAAGTTGATGATAAGCTTCCGTATCATTACGAAAATCGGAAAGTTGCCTTTCCTCAAAGCGCAGATTCTTAGGCTGCCTTTTGTAAAGGTCTAAAATAATTTCAATATCAAACGCCATGCTACGATATTTGATAACATTACCGTTAAAATGTGCCGCTATACGTTTGGTTTGCTGCTCATGTTCATACCCGGAAAATAATCTGGAAGCCTTTACTGGTTTTCCTTGGTATTGCATATAACAAAGGCAATCATTTTTTAACTCATCAATAGTTAGTGGTAGGTGGTTAAAGGGATTTAAGCTGATACACCAGGTACCCGTAGAGATAAGTATAAATGGTTCATGAAAATTAACCAGGTACGGAATAAGCGCGGCAGAACTGTCATGCAAGCCCACGCCAACCTTATAACTGTCACCCGGAAACAGCGCCTGCATCACCTTACCTGATGATATTATGGGCGGCAACTTTAGCGACATGCCCTGGCGCTGAATCCATTCGTGGTAGCGGTTGGCAGTAAAATCCCACATATGGGTGTGGCAGCCAATACTGGTCAGTTCAGAAAAAGGCTGGCCGGTTAGTAAAAAGCTTAAGTATTGCGGCAAATGCAGGGCATGAGCCATGCTGGCAAATACTTCCGGCTTTTGATATTTGATACGATAGAGCTGCAGGCCCGAGTTAAGGCTACCCAATACAGGCGAGGCTGTACAGAGGCTTAATTTGTCCTTACCGCCATACTCATCATAAAATTGCCGGCTAAGTTCTTCGGGGTATTCTTTCAGGTAATTATATAAGGGTGTTAATGGCCTGCCATCCTCACCAACGTAAACAAAACTGGCACCGTAGGCCGAAAAATTAACGGCCTTTACTTTATATTCTTTCATCCGGAAAACCTCGCTCAGAGAATCGAATACCGAAAGGCGCAAACTTTCGATGTTCTCACAAGCAAATCCATCTTCATCAACTGTTTCGGTAAATCGGGCCGATTTTTCAAAGACTATCTGGTAGTTCTCATCAAATAAAAACAGTTTCTTATTTGTTTTTCCAACATCAAATATCGCTATTACTGGTGTGGCGCTCATGTTTACAATTACCTGTTATAAACCGGTTGCAACGGTTTTTAATCCCCGTTCCTTTATAAGGTTCTCTCTGCCCTTAAGCTGCCTGAAGACGGTTACAGGGTCTAAGGCCCCGCCCGTCCTATAGCTTGCTTCTGCCACCAAAGGGCGAACATCCGTGCGGTAAGCCTGTTGCAATATTTCTTGTGCAAGCACAACATCGTTGTCTTGCTGGGCGTCTTTCAACGCTGTTTTATCAACCAGTAAAGCCTGCGTGTATGCAATTTTAATGGCTTGTACCGATTGCAAAAGATCTTCAATCGGGTCTTTTACGTTATGCGATGCGTCTATCATCCAGCCTATATCAGTAGCGTGGTTCATGTTGCGGGCATCCATTCCCTCAACCAGTTCATTAAATATCAAAAATAGCTGATATGGGTTTATACTTCCTACAGTAAGGTCATCATCACCATATTTTGAATCGTTAAAATGGAAACCTGCAAGCTTACCTTCCATTAACAGAATAGAAACAATTTGCTCTATATTGGTACCATTCAGATGATGCCCAAGATCTACCAATGTACTGGCTTTAGGGCCTAACTTGTTGGCAAGTAAATAAGACTGCCCCCAATCACCTATAGTGGTTGAATAAAAATTCGGCTCGTATGGTTTATATTCTACCCAAATTTTCCAGTCATCTGGCAATGCGCTATAAATCTCCTGCAAACTCTCCAGCGTATTTTGGAAGGCTTCCCTAAAATTTAGCTGCCCTGGAAAATTAGATCCATCAGACAACCAAACCGAAAGTGCCGTGGAACCTAAATCCTTCCCATATTTGATCACTTCCACGTTATGGGCTACTGCCTGCTTCCTTACCTCTTTATCTACATGGTGCAACGAACCAAACTTATAGCTATGCTTTTGACCGGCCTGATCCTGAAAGGTGTTTGAATTGACTGCATCAAAATGCAATCCCAATTGCGATGCTAATGCTCTTATGGACGCAGCGTTATCAGGGATATCCCAGGGGATGTGTAACGAGATAGCATTACTTGATTGGTTAAGTGCATGTATAACACCCACGTCTTCCAGCTTCTCTTCCAGAGTGCGTGGCTCACCTCCGCCGGAAAAACGGCCAAAACGGGTGCCACCTGTACCCAAAGCCCAACTTGGGATGGCAATATTAAATGAACTTAGTTTTTGCAGTACTGTTTCAACATCATCTATATCTTCTGTGGCAAGTGACAAACGCCTTTGGTGGGCTTTTAGCTGTTGTTGGTTAGCATCAGCTATCAGGTTTTTATTTATTTGCATACTGGTCTTCTCTTCATAAAGGTAAAAAACGGCCGGGGCTCAAACCGGCCGTCAATTTAATCAACTTATCTCACAAACGCTGTAGCTACGCCCCCGTCAACATTTAAAATGTTCCCGGTAGATTTGCTCAATAATCCACCGGCAAAGGCGAAGCATGCGTTTGCAATATCAATAGGTAAAATAATCTCGTTTAATAATGTTCTTTTTGCGTAGTAGGCGGGCAGTTCATCTACCGTAATACCGTAGGCTTTAGCACGGCCTTCGGCCCAACCGCCTGCCCAAATGTTACTGTCACTTATTACAGCATCGGGGTTTACTACGTTAACACGTATCTTATCCACGCCAAGCTCGGCCGCATTTAAGCGGCTTAGGTGTAACTGGGCTGCTTTTGCACTGCCATAACCGGCGTTATTAGGCCCGCTCACCAATGCATTCTTGCTTACAATGTTGATGATATCACCCCCATTGTCCTGCTTTTTCATGATGGCAACCGCAGCTTGGGTAACAAAAAACTGCCCTTTTACCAGTACGTCATATAGCAGGTTCCAGTCTTTCTCTTCATGGTCGCCAATGGTCTTGGATATAGATAACCCGGCGTTGTTAACGATCAGGTCTACCCCGCCAAAAGCCAGTACAGCTTCGGCAAAAGCCTGGTTTATCTGATCTTGTTTGGTAACATCAAGCAATGCAGTGGTAACGCTGTCTTTTCCGTACAGACTTTTAAACTCTTCGCCAGTACCTTTAAGACGTTCGGCATTCATATCATTTAATACCACTACGGCACCTTCTTCAATAAACTTTTTGGCAATGGCCTTACCAATACCACCGGCGCTGCCTGTTACCAACGCAACACGGCCTGATAGCGCTTTTGGCTTAGGCATACGTTGTAGTTTGGCTTCCTCAAGTAGCCAATATTCAATATCAAATGCTTCCTGCCTTGGCAGCGAGGTGTACTCAGATATAGCTTCGGCACCCTTCATCACATTAATGGCATTAATATAAAATTCGGCGGCTACGCGGGCGGTTTGTTTATCCTTAGCAAAGGTAAACATACCCACGCCCGGATAAAGAATAACTACCGGGTTGGCATCGCGTATAGCAGGGCTGTTTGCGTGTTTGCAGGTATTATAATATTCACCATACATTTTACGGTACTCCTCAAAAGCGGGCGTTAGCTTTTGTTTTATTGCTGCTGCATCAGATAAATCCTCGCCAGCTGCAAGGGTTAAAACCAGCGGACTGATCTTAGTGCGTAAAAAGTGGTCTGGGCAACTGGTACCCATAGGTGCCAGTCTTTCCAGATCGTTTGAGTTAATGTATTCCAATACACGGGCATCATCTGTAAAATGCCCTATCATTTTTGTGTTTGATGA
>JAQGMQ010000015.1 GCA_028292305.1 Rhodoferax sp. | reverse complement strand
GGTTCATCAGGTTCATATCGGTTCTCTCAAGACAAGGAAATATCCTGCTGCGTTGATTCCGCTGTTGGAACCAGCAGGACAGCCATGGTTCCCGTAGGACAGTCGCCTTTGCAACAGGATGGAACAGCCGCTTTCACCGCCGTTCCAGGGCTGGCATCAAGGCTTCACCGGGAGCGGCTTGGCCGGTTCAGCCGATGGATCGGGCGCATTGCCGTCGAACACCTCGCCGCGCCGCACCTGCAGGTAGACATCGCGGCTGAAGCTGTATTTGTCGAGCGCAGCTTCGTCGAGCACGTTGCCCGCGCGCAGCAGGCTGGCCCGCGCACTCACGGCGCGCAACGCGTACAGGCCGATCTGCGCGCCGTTGTCTTCCACGTAATTGATCGGGTTGCCCTGCAGATCCACGGGCAATGCCGCAGTGTCGCGCACAGTGGACGACCCCAGCAACGGCAACACCAGGTAAGGGCCTGGCGGCACGCCCCAGGTACCCAGCGTCTGACCAAAATCTTCGCGGTGGCGCTCGATGCCGGCATCGCTCGCCGGATCGGCCAGGCCGAACACGCCGAACAAGGTGTTCATCACGAAACGGCCGAAGTTGTCGCCGGCGGCTTGGCCCTTGCCCTGCAGCACGTTGTTCACGAAGCTCCAGGGCTCCGCCAGGTTCGAGAAGAAGTTGGTCACGCCGGTGCGGATCAGCTGCGGCGTGGCGTTGACGTAGGCTGTGGCCACCGGCTTCAGCACCGCGGTGTCGACCGCGTCATTCAACTTGTACACGCCGCGGTTGAACGGCTCGAGCGGATCGCGTGGGTTGCGGTTGGGGCCGGTGGCGCAGCCCGTCAGGGCCAGCAGCACCGCGAGTGCGGCAGCGGAGACGCTGTATTTGGCTATTCTTTTCATGGTGGATAACTTCCCTCAAAACTTTATTTTTTGGCTGGTGCCGTGGTTGTCGTTGGGGCAGCAGGGCTTGGAGTGGCTGGGCCGTCGGCCGCCTTGCTGTATAAAAATTGGCTGATCAGATTTTCGAGCACAACCGCCGACGACGTATCGGAGATGGTGTCGCCTGCGGCCAGGTTCTTTTCGTCGGCGCCGGCCTGCACGCCGATGTATTGCTCGCCCAACAAGCCGCTGGTCAGGATCTTCAGCGAGCTGTCTTTCGGAAACGCAAAACGCTTGTCGAGGTCGATCGCCACCAGCGCCTGAAACGATTTGTCGTCGAAGCTGATGGAGTCGACGCGGCCCACCACCACACCGGCGCTCTTTACCGCGGCCTTGGGCTTCAGGCCGCCGATGTTGTCGAACTTGGCGGTGACGCGGTAGCCGCTCGAAAAATTCAACGACAGCAGGTTAGCCGACTGCAACGCGAGAAACAGCACGGCCACCACACCCAGCACCACAAACAAACCGACCCAGACGTCATTCTTGGAACGCTGCATACAGATCCTTAAACTTATTACTTTCTTGTTCAAAGGCTGAACATGGTGGCGGTCAGCACAAAATCCAGTGCCAGCACGGCCAGCGACGCCACGACCACCGTGCGTGTGGTGGCGCGCGACACGCCCTCGGGTGTGGCCTGCGCCTCGAAACCCTGCAGCAGCGCCACGAAGGTCACGGTAAAGCCAAACACCACGCTTTTGATGACGCCGTTGCCCACGTCGCGCCACACGTCCACGCCGCCCTGCATCTGGCTCCAGAACGCACCGGAATCGACGCCGATCATCACCACGCCGACCACGTAACCACCGAGGATGCCGACGGCGCTGAACAGTGCCGCCAGCAGCGGCATGGTGATCACGCCAGCCCAGAAACGCGGCGCCAGGATGCGGCGCACCGGGTCCACCGCCATCATTTCCATGGCGCTCAATTGTTCACCGGCCTTCATGAGGCCGATGCCGGCGGTGAGCGACGTGCCCGCGCGCCCGGCGAACAGCAGCGCGGTGACTACCGGCCCCAGTTCGCGCACCAGGCTCAGCGCCACCAGCAGGCCGAGCGCTTCCGAGGAGCCGTAGCGCTGCAGCGTGTAGTAGCCCTGCAGCCCCAGCACGAAGCCGACGAACAGGCCCGAGACCATGATGATCGCGAGCGAATAATTGCCGAGGAAATGGATCTGGTCGCGCACCAGCCCGAAGCGCTTGAAGGTGGGGCCGACCAGGCCGATCAGGCGCGCCAGCAGACGCGTGCCGTTGCCGATGTCGGCCAGCTTGCCGCGCACGGCGAATCCGACATCGGCTGGTTTGTACCAACTCATGACTTCCTGCCCGCCTGCTTCGCCTGCTTCGCCGGCTGCGCCACGGGATTCAAGCCCGCACCGAAATCGTCTTCGACGCTGGCACCCGGGTAGTGGAAGCGCACCGGCCCGTCGGGCAGCGCGTTCACGAACTGGTGCACCAGCGGATCGGTGCTGTTGCGCACTTCGTCGGGCGTGCCCTGCGCGGCGATCTTGCCGTTGGCCAGCACGATCACGCGGTCGGCGATGCGGAAGGTCTCGTCCAGGTCATGCGACACGACGATGCTGGTCAGGCCCATGGCGTCGTTCAGATCGCGGATCAGCCGCGCGGCCGTGCCGAGCGAGATCGGGTCGAGGCCGGCAAAGGGCTCGTCGTACATCACCAGCTCGGGGTCGAGCGCGATCGCCCGCGCCAGCGCCACGCGCCGGGCCATGCCGCCCGAGACTTCGCTCGGCATCAGGTCGCGCGCATTGCGCAGGCCCACCGCGCCAAGCTTCATGAGCACGATGTCGCGTATCAGCACCTCCGACAAATCCGTGTGTTCGCGCAGCGGAAACGCCACGTTGTCGAACACGCTGATGTCTGTGAACAACGCGCCGAACTGGAACAGCATGCCCATGCGCCGCCGCGCCGCGTACAAGGCCGTGGCCTCGGTGTCGGCGCGTGGCAAAGGCTTGCCGTCGAAAAGCACCTGGCCTTGCGTCGCCTGAAGCTGCCCGCCGATCAACCGCAACACCGTCGTTTTGCCGCCGCCCGACGCGCCCATCAACGCCGTCACCTTGCCGCGCGGAATGCTCAGCGAGACGCTGTCCAGCACGGGACGGTCGCCGTAACCAAAGGTCAGGCTATCGAATTCGACAAGATTTTCAGAAGGGTCTGCGGGCATAGAAATGGAAAAGGCCGGAACGGCTCCGGCCTTCTTCGATGATAAGGGAATCAGCGTTAACCCGTTGTTAAGCACTTGTCCCTTGGCATTTTCACCTGGGTGCGCGTGTCGAAAGCGCTACGCCAGGCATCCCGCCACCGGGATCAGCGTGGCAGATCGCTGTATCCCATCAGGAATTCGTCCACCGCGCGCGCGCCCTGGCGGCCTTCGCGGATGGCCCACACCACCAGGCTCTGGCCGCGGCGCACGTCGCCGGCGGCAAACACCTTGGGCGCGCTGGTAGCGTAGCCGCCGGTGAAGTCGGTCGTGGCCTTGGCGTTGCCGCGGGCGTCCTTTTCCACGCCGAACGCATCCAGCATGCCGGCCACCGGGCTCACGAAGCCCATGGCCAGCAGCACCAGGTCGGCTTTCAGGATCTGCTCGGAGCCGGGCACTTCGGCAAGCTTGCCGTCCTTCATCTCGATGCGGACGGTCTTCAGGCCGGTGATCTTGCCTTTCTCGCCAATGAACTCCTTGGTGGAGATGGCGAATTCGCGCTCGCAGCCTTCGTCATGGCTGGAACTGGTGCGCAGCTTGATCGGCCAGTAGGGCCAGGTCATCGGGCGGTTTTCGACTTCGGGCGGCTGCGGCATGAGTTCGAACTGGGTCACGCTCACGGCGCCGTGGCGGTTGCTGGTGCCCACGCAGTCGGAGCCGGTGTCGCCACCGCCGATCACGATCACGTGTTTGCCTTCGGCGCGCAGTTGGGCCTTGAGCTTGTCGCCGGCGTTGATCTTGTTTTGCTGCGGCAGGAATTCCATCGCGAAATGGATGCCGTCCAGCTCGCGGCCGGGCACCGGCAGGTCGCGCGACTGCTCGGCGCCGCCGGTCAGCAGGATCGCGTCGAAATCCTTGTTCAGTTGCTCGGGTGTGACGGTTTCCTTGGCCCAGTTGGTGACCTTGGAACCTTTGCCCAGCGGGTCCTTGGCCGAGCCCACCACCACGCCGGTGCGGAACACCACGCCTTCGGCTTCCATCTGCGCCACGCGGCGGTCGATGTGGGTCTTTTCCATCTTGAAGTCGGGAATGCCGTAGCGCAGCAGGCCGCCGACCCGGTCGTTCTTCTCGAACAGGGTCACGGCGTGGCCGGCCCGCGCCAGTTGCTGCGCCGCCGCCATGCCGGCCGGGCCCGCGCCCACCACGGCGACCTTCTTGCCGGTCTTGTGCTGGGCCGGGCGGGGCTTGACCCAGCCTTCGTCCCAGGCGCGGTCGATGATGGCGTGTTCGATCGACTTGATGCCGACCGCGTCGTCGTTCACGTTGAGCACGCAGGCGGCCTCGCAGGGTGCGGGGCAGATGCGGCCGGTGAACTCGGGGAAGTTGTTGGTCGAGTCGAGCACCGCCCAGGCGTTTTGCCAGTCATTGCGGTAGACGAGGTCGTTGAAGTCCGGAATGATGTTGTTGACCGGGCAGCCGTTGTTGCAGAACGGCGTGCCGCAGTCCATGCAGCGCGCGCCCTGCACCTTGGCCTGCTTTTCATCCAGCGCAACGACGAATTCCTTGTAGTGCTTGAGACGTTCCGGAACGGGCTTGTAGCCCTCTTCGATCCGCCCGTATTCCATGAAGCCGGTGACTTTTCCCATGATGTTCTGATCCTGATTCGTCGTGGTTTATTTGGCGGGGACGGCGACGTTCTTCGTCGTGGCCGGCACGGCCTTTTCGGTGGCCACCAAGAGCTTCTGCTCCTGGCGTTCGCCGAGTGCGCGCTTGTATTCGTTCGGGAACACCTTCACGAACTTGCCACGCGACTCGCTCCAGGCGTCGAGCAGCTCGCGGGCGCGGCGGCTGCCGGTCCAGCGGTTGTGGTCTTCGAGCAGCTTCTTCAGTTGGGCTTCGTCGGTCTGCTGGGCGTGCCACTGGTGGGCCATGCCGCCCATCGCCAACTGCTCGGCCGCGGGCAGCACTTTCTCGAGCGTGACCATCGACAGGTTGCAGCGCTTGGCGAACTGGCCGTCTTCGTCATAGACGAAGGCGACGC
The DNA here is from genome assembly GCA_028292305.1 of Rhodoferax sp. Taxonomy (GTDB): domain Bacteria; phylum Pseudomonadota; class Gammaproteobacteria; order Burkholderiales; family Burkholderiaceae_C; genus Rhodoferax_B. The sequence continues at coordinate 743 of JAQGMQ010000015.1, read as the reverse complement.
CGCCGCTCATGCCGGCAGCGAAGTTGCGGCCGGTCTTGCCCAGGATCACGGCGGTGCCGCCGGTCATGTATTCGCAGCCATGGTCGCCCGTGCCTTCCACCACCGTGGTGGCTCCCGAGAGCCGCACCGCGAAGCGTTCGCCGGCCACGCCACTGAAGAACGATTCACCGCTGGTGGCGCCGTACATCACGGTGTTGCCGACGATGGTGTTCTGCGTCGACACGCCGCGGAAGTCGATGCTCGGCCGCACCACGATGCGCCCGCCCGACAGGCCCTTGCCGGTGTAGTCGTTGGCGTCGCCGATCAGGTACAGCGTGATGCCCTTGGCCAGGAACGCGCCGAACGACTGCCCGCCCGTGCCTTCGAGCTGGATGCGGATGGTGTCGTCGGGCAGGCCTTCGGGGCGCACCTTGGTGAGCGCACCCGACAGCATGGCGCCGAGCGAGCGGTTCACGTTGCGCGCGATCTCGATGAACTGCACCTTCTCGCCCTTGTCGATGGCCGGACGCGACTTCTCGATGAGCTTGACGTCGAGCGCGCGCTCCAGGCCGTGCTCCTGGTTCTCCACATGGAAGCGCGGCACATCGGCCGGCACGTTGGGCAGCGCGAAGAGACGGCTGAAATCGAGGCCCGATGCCTTCCAGTGCTCGATGCCCTTGCGCATGTCGAGCAGGTCGGCCCGGCCGATCATGTCGTCGAACTTGCGGATGCCCAGTTGGGCCATGATCTGGCGCACTTCTTCG
>JAQGMQ010000815.1 GCA_028292305.1 Rhodoferax sp. | reverse complement strand
GCTGAGCCTGCACGAGTCTTCTCACGCCAGTTGGCAGGCCGGTTATTCCTGCCACACCGAGTTCCAGGTTCAGCCGGCCAACAAGACCTTCCGCAGCCCGCAGACGGTGGAAAAGCCCTTCACCGCTGGCCCGCAGACCGCCATCGTCACCGGCCCGGCCGGGGAAGAAATTTACTGTGATGCCTACGGCCGCATCAAGGTCAGCTTCCATTGGAACCGCTACTGCACCAAGGACGAAAACAGCTCCTGCTGGATTCGGGTGGTGACGCCCTGGGCCGCCAGCAACTTCGGGATGGTGGCGATCCCGCGCATCGGCACCGAAGTGGCCATTGCCTTCGAGGGCGGCGACCCGGACCGGCCCATCGTGATGGGCCAGGTCTACAACGCGCTGAACATGCCGCCTTGGGAGTTGCCCGGCAACATGACGCAGTCCGGCATCAAGACCCGCAGCACCTTGGACGGTGCGCCGGGGGCCGGTTTGAAGGCCGGCGGTGGCGACGCCAATGCCTTGCGCTTCGAAGACAAGAAAGGCCAGGAGCAGCTGTGGGTGCATGCGCAGAAGGATTTCCTGAGCGAAACGGAGAACGACGAAAACAAGTGGGTCGGCCGCGACCGTGTCAAAACCATCGACCGCGACGAGACCAACCACATCAAGTGCGACCGCACCGAGACGGTGCACCGCAACGAAGACATCACCGTGCACAACGACCGCACCGAGCGGGTCGACCACAACGAGAAGGTGTCCATTGGCGACAACCAGGACCTCAGCGTAGGCATCAACCGCAGCAAGAGCGTGGGCCACAACGAAACGGACGACATCGGCACCAAGTGGTCGATCGATGTGGGCAAGGTCAAGACCGAAAACATCGGCATCGCCGACATGCTCACCGTCGGCTTGGCGCGCATGATGAGCGTTGGCGGTGTCTACAGCCAGAACATCGGGATGCTGATGAACACCGTGGTCGGCGTGATCCAGAGCGCGCAGATCGGCATGACCAAGACCACCACGGTCGGCACCAACTACAAGCTCACGGTGGGCGGCGGCGGCGGCGGCGATGCTGGCGCGGGCGCTGGCGCGCCGATGAACGTCGTCGCCGAGTCGCCGGCGGAGGGCGGTGACGCCGCTGGCGGCGGTGGTGCCGGCGCCATCCTGGAGATGGATGCCGAGAAAATTTCACTGACCATCGGCAAGGCCACTTTCATTCTCAACTTCGATGGCACGTTGACGGCCAAGGGCGTCGACTTCAAGTTCCTCGCCTCGGGCGACATTTTGGTCAAAGCCGGTGGCAACATCAAGTTCCAGGCCAACCAGATCGACGAGAACTGAGCCATGCTGGTCGCGAGCACGCAACCGATGCTGGCCGAGCAACACCTGGACAGCCTGGCGTTCGGCTGGAAAAGACGTGGCCGCCTGCTGGAGTCTCACGTCGTTGACTTTTCGGCACTTGGCCACGTGGATCAAACGCTGCAGGCGTGCAGTGAAGCCTTGGTGGCCATGGCCGCAAGCACGCAGCAGGCGGTCCAGTCCCGCTTGCAAGACCCGCTCATGGCGGCGGAACTGTTCGCCATCGCGTTGCACGCCATGGGGCAACAGGACAAGGCGCTGCACGACGTCTGCATGGGCATGCTGCAGACGCTGCCGACGCTGCGCGATGGCTACATCGGCGCGTTGGAGTGGGCCAATCCCCGGCACGCGTGGTGGGCCTGCATGGAATGGCGTCAGCAGCCCGGCCGCGCCGGGCTCGCCCAGCTTTTTTTGCTGACGGCCTGTGCCGCGCACCCGTCGCTGCATGCCCATGCCAAAAGCTGCGGCGTGTGGCGCCAACTGCTGGACACCCTGGACGACCAGGCCGGCCCCTTGGGCGCGCTGATGCAAAACGCGCTGGCCAGCGCCGACCCGGACGCTCTGGCGCGCGCGCCAGCACTGCTGCAGGCGACGTCACCCGTGCTGCGTGGCCTGGCCGCCGAAGCCTTGCTGCGCTACCCGGGGCGGGACCAGGCACACGGCGACCACGCCGCTGCGGTGTTGCTGGCCCAGGTGGCCGAAGGCCGGCCCGATGCGCACACCGCCGTCTATGCCCTCGCCAGCTTGCGCCACCGCGCCTACAGCGAAGCGCTCTCGGCTTTGGAGGGCCAACACGGCCAGCACCGCCTCTATTTGCAGGCGCTCGGCTGGGGCGGGCATCTGCGGGCCGTGCCAGTGCTGGTGGAGGCCTTGCGCCATCCACAGCACGCCCGCACCGCCGGAGCCGCCTTGTCCATGTTGACCGGCTCCCTGCCCGCGCGCGATGGCTGGCAGGCCGACACCGACCCGTCGCGTCAGACCGCGCGGCCGGCCCACCTCGACACCCAGGACGCGCAGATGCCAAAGCCCAACCCGGAGGCCGATTTGCCCGTGCCCGACAAGGCCGGGTTTGAACGCTGGTGGAGCGCACACCGCGACCGCTTCGCTGCGCCCGCGTATTACCTGGCCGGGCAGCCGCACACCCCAAGCCATCTGCTCGACGTGTTGCGGCATGGCCGCCTGGCCTGGCGCGCGATGGCCGCCCGCCTGCTGCCGCCCCAGGCCGGCGCGCTGCACCTGGACACCCGCGCCGCCGCCAGTCGGCAACGCCAGTGGCTCAACACCTATTCATCCGGAGTCAAACACCATGCCCCTCACACTTGACCTTGCCGAACTCCTCAAAATGCTGGGGCAGCCGCAGCCGCAGCCGCAGCCGC
>JAQGMQ010000881.1 GCA_028292305.1 Rhodoferax sp. | reverse complement strand
CTGCCATGACGAATCCACCAGCCATTCTGCCGCCCCTGTTCCCCTTCACCGCCAACGCCGGTCAACCGGCGTAGACCGAAGCCCTGTTGCTCGACGCGGCCGATCCGGGGCTGGGCGGCGTGCTGGTCCAGGGCCCGCGCGGCACGGCCAAGTCGACCGCGGCGCGTGCGCTGGCCGAGCTGCTCGGTGCAGCGCCGTTCGTCACGCTGCCGCTGAGCGCCAGCCTGGAGCAACTGGCCGGCACGCTAGACCTGGCTGCGGCGCTCGGCGGCCATGCCCTTCAGTTCGCGCCCGGCCTGATGGCGCGGGCGCACGGCGGCGTGTTGTATGTGGATGAAGTCAATCTGCTGCCCGACGGCCTGGTCGACGTGTTGCTAGATGCGGCGGCCAGCGGTGTCAACGTGGTCGAGCGTGACGGCATTTCGCAGGCACGTGCCGCGCGCTTCGTGCTGGTCGGCACCATGAATCCGGAAGAGGGCGAACTGCGGCCACAGCTGCTCGACCGCTTCGGCCTGTCCGTGGTTTTGTCGAACATCGTCGAGCCTGCGCAGCGCCGGGCCGTGGTGCGCGCGCGGCTGGCTTTCGACGCCGACCCGGCCACCTTCCGCGCCCGCCATGCGGAAGCACAGGCTGATCTGCAGCACCGTCTGGCCGAAGCGCGCCTGCGCCTGGCCGACGCGGCCGCGCTGCCGGTCAGCGATGCCGTCCACACCCTCGTCGGCGCCCTGTGCATCGCGGCGCAGGTCGACGGCCTGCGTGCCGATCTGGTGATGCTGCGCGCGGCGCGGGCTTTGGCGGCGCTCGAAGGCGCGGCGGACGTGACGGCTGCGCAGGTGCACCGCGTCGCCGAGCTGGTGTTGGCGCACCGGCGCGGCCCCGAGGCGCAGTCTGGCCAGGCCGGCGCGGACCAGCGCCCGCAAGAGGCACCGGGCAACGCGACTGGCAGCCAGGCCGATGCGTCGCCAGCGGCAGGCGCCGGCACGTCCGACGCGGCTGACTGGGGCGCTCTGCCGCCTACGCCGGTGGGCATGGACCGGGTCAAGCCGTTGCGCCCGCTGCTGGCGGCCCTTCCAGCAAGGGCCGCCCCAAAAAAAGCCTGAGCCCTCCGTCGCTGGCCGCGGCAGGTGCGCGGTTGGGTGTCGGAGGGCTGGATGCACGCGGCACCGAGCGCCAAGCCGCCTCGGACCGGGCACGCACGGTCCATTGGCCACGCACGCTGGTGGCGCGCGGCAACGCGGATTTGCATGAAGCGCATCTGCGTTTCCGCCCTGAGGAACCGACGCAGCCCGCATTGCATTGTTTCCTGCTCGACTGCTCCGCCTCGATGCGCAGCAGCGGCGCGCTGGCGCAGGCCAAGGGCTTGCTGCTCAGCTTGATGGACGAAGCCTACCGCCGGCGCGACCAGGTGGCGCTGCTGTGTTTCGCCGGTGGCACGGTCGAATTGCGGCTGGCACCGCGCCGCGCACCGGCGTGGAACGAGCGCTGGATCGCGCCCATCGGCGGCGGCGGTGGCACGCCGCTGGCGCTGGGCGTGGCCGCGGCAGGGCGCCTGCTGCAGCGCAGCCGGGCTCGGCAGCGTTCGCTGTGGCTGCTCACCGACGGGCGCAGCCGCGAGTTGCCAGCGGCGCCGTCATCGGTGGATGAACTGAGTGTGGTGGATTTCGAATCGGCCCGCCTGCCGCTGGCACGCGCGCTGCAGCTCGCTTCGGCCTGGGGCGCGGCCTACTGGCGTTACCGCGACATGGCGGTGGCCGCCGATGGGCCTGTTGGACCCGCCTCGGCCCGTGCGGGCTGAGCCTGCCCGGCATCGGCCCGGTCGCCCAGCCGGCGCAGGCAACCCACCAGCTCATCGGCCGCGTCGCCCAGCCGCGGGCCGGGGCGCATCAGCATGTCGTAGCTGTCTTTCGGAAAGCTGCAGTTGCGGCCGAATTTGACTGCGTCGAGCGAGGCCCAGCCCGGCCGCGCCGCCACTACCGCCGGGTCGGTCAAGGCCGAGGTCACCAGCACGTCCGGCCGCGCGCGCACCACAAATTCCGAGCCCAGCCGCGGGAACGGACCCATGTCGCCGGGCACGATGTTGCGCAGGCCGAGCCGCGCCAGCGTCTCGCCGATGAACGAGACCTCGCTGGCGGCCGTCGAGCCACCATGCACCTCCACATAGACCCGCGCGTTTTTCCACGAAGGCGGCATGTGCGACACGGCGGTGGCGATGTGCCGGTCCAGCTGCTGCCAGGCCTCTTCACCCGCGCCGGGCCGGCCGATGATCTGCGCCACCTGCTCCATCACGCGGCGCATGTCGGCGTGGGTCTTGATGTCCAGCGGCAACACGCGCACGCCAAGGGCCTCGAGCCGCGGCACGACCCGGCTGTTCGACCGCGTCAGTACCAGGTCGGGCCGCAGCGCGACGATGCCTTCCAGGCTCGGGTCTTCGATGCCGCCGAGCTTGGGCAGCTTGCGCACCGACGGCGGCCAGTCGGAATAACGGTCGGTGCCGACCAGGCGGTCGCAGGCGCCGACGGCGCAGACGGTTTCGGTGAGCGAGGGTTGCAGGGTGACGATGCGCTGTGGCGCGCGCGCAGGGGGTGCCGTGGTCTGCGCCAGGGCGTTCGCCGCTGCCAGGAGCAACACGGCGGCACAGGGCAGCGCGGACCGGAAAACGGCACGAAGCCGTGGAGGCGAAAACATCATGCGCGCTGTTGGCATTTTTAGAGGGCGGAAGGCTGAGACGTGGGTAGCGGCGCGATGGCGTGGCCCGCAGGCGAGCCGCGCTATTCTCGCTTGCCGCCAAGCCGCCTGAATCCGCGCGCGCGAAAGCCGCAGGCCGACGTGCCGAGCACATTCGCACTAAGATGATAGGGTCGCCGACGCCACCGAATCGTTGGCCAAATTTTCATATCCGTGCCGCATGCGGCACCTGGACCCAAGGACCCAAGAATGACAACGCCAACCCTCGCCCCAGCCGGCGTGCGCGCCACAGCCTCCGCCAGCAGCGTCCTGCTGCAGCTCGCCGGTGCGGCCGGCCTGGGCCTGGTCATGTTGTACGGTGTGGCGTTTGCCGAAAGCCCTTTGCTGCACAACGCCGCACACGACGTGCGCCACGTCACCGTCAAGCCCTGCCACTGAGCAAGCTGGTCACGGTGGCCCCAGCTTCGGCGCGCCGGTGCGCGAAACGGCCGGCTTCCTACAGCGCGACGGGCCGGTCCTCGTTACATTCAAGCGGTACCCATTCATTCCAGGAGTTTCGCCATGTGTCCCATCGATCCCACCCCCGAAGGCCAGGAAATCCTGCATGTGGACAAGGACCAGCATTTTCCGCCGGAGTCCACCGACCACGCCCATCTGAAGTCCACACTCGATGAAGAAGACATCAGCCACCGCCCGGAGCTGCCCACCGGTGTGCCCGAGATGGCGGCCGATATCGAAGATGAAGACGAAGACCCGGTGATCGACACCGGGCCCGGCATCGACAAATAGCGCGATCGCGGCGACTGTCGTGTAGGAGTGCGCCGACGCGCGGAGGGCTTGATTTCCGAAGCACGCGGCCGCAGCCCGAGCCCAGACTGGCTCCATGTCCTCACCCTGCGACTGGAG
>JAQGMQ010000810.1 GCA_028292305.1 Rhodoferax sp. | reverse complement strand
TCGCGGGTACGTTCGGTGACCGACACCAGCATGATGTTCATCACGCCGATGCCGCCCACGATCAGCGAGATCAGCGCAATGGCCGAGATCAGCAGCGTGAGCGTCTGCGTGGTGCTTTCGATGGTCTGGCGGATGGTGTCGGTGTTGAGCACATAGAAGTCGACCACGCCATGGCGCTGCTTCAGCAAGGTGTTGATGCCCTGCTCGGCCACCGACGTGGCCACATCGTCGCTGACACGCACGGTGATGCTGCGCAGGTAGTTCTGCCCCAGGATGCGGCTCATGGCGGCGGTGTAGGGCACATACACGTTGAGCGCCTCGCTGTTGCCGAAGGCCGATTCGCTCTTCTTGGCCACGCCGACCACGCGGCACGGCACGGCGCCGAGCAGGATCACCTCGCCCACCGGGTTGGGGTTGTTGGGGAACAGCTGCTTTCTGGTGTTGTCGTCGATCACCACCTCTTGCGCCAGCGCCGCCACGCCGCCGTCGTCGAACGCCCGGCCCTGCGCAATCTCGATGCCCCGCACCCGGAAATACTGCTCGCCCACGCCGTTGATGGTGCCGGTGACGGCCACGTTGCCGAAGCGCAGCGTGGCCGAGGTGTTCAGCGTGGGGGTGACGCTGTCCACATAGACCTGCTGGGCCAGGGCGTCGGCGTCGCTCGGCAGCAGCGTGCGCACCCGCGCGGCGCGCTGGTCGCCGAAGCCCGAGCCTGAAAAGATCTCGATGGTGTTGGTGCCGATGGCGCTGATGTTCTTCAGCACCTGCAGCCGCGAACCTTCGCCCAGCGCCACCACCGACACCACGGAGGCGATGCCGATGATGATGCCGAGCATGGTGAGGAAGGTGCGCAGCCGGTGCGAGCTCATGGCCAGCACCGCCATGCGGAAGGCTTCGGTGAAGCGGTCCCACACGGCACCCCAGGTGGCCCGGCCCGCGGGCGGCGGGGCCAGGGTGGCCACCGGGTCGGCGGCCGATGGCTTGCGCCGGTCGGCCACGATCTCGCCGTCGCTGATCTCGATGATGCGGTCGGCGTGTTCGGCCACGCTCATGTCGTGGGTCACGATGATGATGGTGTGGCCTTCGGCGTGCAGCTCCTCGAGGATCTTCATCACCTCGGCGCCGCTGTGCGTGTCGAGCGCGCCGGTGGGCTCGTCGGCCAGGATCACGCGCCCGCCGTTCATCAGCGCGCGCGCGATGCTCACGCGCTGCTGCTGGCCGCCCGAGAGCTGGCCCGGCTTGTGCGTCAGACGGTCCGACAGACCGAGCCGGCCCAGGATGGCGGCGGCGCGTTCATGGCGCGCGCCGCGGTCGCGGCCGGCATAGATGGCCGGCACCTCCACATTGCCCAGCGCGTTCAGATCGGACAGCAGGTGGTAGCGCTGGAAGATGAAGCCGAAGTGCTCGCGGCGCAGCTCGGCCAGCTCGTCGGCGTCGAGCTGGCCCGTTTCGCGGCCGGCCACGCGGTAGGAGCCGGTGGTGGGCCGGTCGAGGCAGCCCAGGATGTTCATCAAGGTCGACTTGCCCGAGCCCGAGGCGCCGACGATGGCCACCATCTCGCCCGAAGAAATGCCGAGGTTGATGTCTTTCAGCACGGCGATGGTTTCCTCGCCGGCCGGGAACTCGCGGCGCAGCGCGCGCAGCGACAGCAGCGGTTCGGTGGCCACGGTGGCCGTGGCTGTGCCTGTGGCGGTTTGACCGGCTTCCGTCCGCATCCTGATCTCCTCGGGAGCTAGGCTCACAGCCTCATCCCGCCGGGCGGCCGGCGCATCTGTGCCGGCTGCGCACCGCCTGCGGCGGCCTCGCTCACCACCACCTTGTCGCCAGCCACCAGGCCTTCCAGGATCTGGGCGCGCACGTTGTTGTTGATGCCGACCTTGACCTTGCGGTCTTCGGCCTTGCCTTCGGCGTTGACCACGCGCACGGTGGTCATGCCCTGGCGGTCGGTGTCACCCAGTGCTGACGAAGGAATGCTCAGCGCCTGTTTGGCCTCGCTCAGCACCACGTAGACCTGCGCCGTCATCGAGATGCGCAGGCGGCCGTCTGCGTTGGGCACGTCGAGCAGGCCGTTGTAGTAGATGGCCGTGGCGGCGCTGCTGCTGGTCGACGTGGTGGTGTCGGTCAGGATCGAATCGGGCGCGGGCTCCACCGTGCGCAAAGTGGTGTAGTAACGCTTCTCGGGGGCGCCGAGGATGGTGAAGTAAACCTTCTGCCCGGGCTTCACGCGCACCACGTCGGCCTCGGAGATCTGCGCCTTCACGGTGATGGTGTCCAGCGTGGCCAGCTTGATGATGGTGGGCGTGCTCTGGTTGGCGTTCACGGTCTGGCCTTCCTGGGCCACGAGTGCCACGACCACGCCGTCCATCGGCGCGAGGATCTTGGTGTAGCCGAGGTTGATCTGGGCGGTGTCGGCAGCGATCTTGGCCTGCGCGATCTGGGCCTGCGTGGCGTTGACGTCGGCGCGCGAGGTGTTCAGCGCGGCCTCGGCGGCTTCGAAATTGGCGCGCGAGCTGGCGTCGGCGGCCAGCAGTTCCTGTTCGCGCTTGAAGGTGAGATCGTTCTGTTTCAAGGCCGCCTGCTTGGCCAGCAGCTGGGCCTGCACGTTGGCCAGCGCAGCCTGGGTGTTGCGCAGGTTGTTGGCCTGCGTCAGCGAATCGATCTCGGCCACCAGCTGGCCCTTGGTGACCTTGTCGCCCAACGCCACCTTCAGTGATTTCACCTGGCCCGACACCTGCGAACCGACGCTGACCTGCTTGAAGGCCTGCAGCGTGCCGGTGGCCAGCACCGACTGCTCCAGGTCGGCCAGGGCGGCGGTGGCGGTGACGAACGTGGGTTTCTCGGCCTTCGGAAAGAAGATCAGCTTGACCGCCACGCCCACGATCAGCAGGGCGGCCAGGATGAGTGCGTAACGCAGCAGCGGAGATTTTGGTTTGAACATGTGTCCGATAAAAAAGATTGCCCGGAGGGCGGGCTGTCAAGCGACTTTACAAGCCGACCCAGTCACCTTGCTGTGGATGAGGCAAAGCTTGCGTAAAGTTGACCTTAGTGGGGTTCAGCGTCATGCCGCGGGCTTCAGGTGCCCCAGGGGCAATGCGCTGCTGTCCTTGACCTGTCCCAGCGAGAAGCTGGTGTGCAGGTCTTTCACGTTGGGCAGGTTGATCAGCACCTGGCGCGCAAACTGCGAAAACACGTC
>JAQGMQ010000861.1 GCA_028292305.1 Rhodoferax sp. | reverse complement strand
GTCCAGTGGCGCACGGCTTCGAAGACGACCTCGCCGTGCGTGAACACCCGCAGCACGCCATCGGCGCCGCGGAACGAGCCGCCGTCCCACAGCGCCGAGCCGTCGGCGCGCCGCAGGTGGAACGCGGTCAGTGCGCCGCCGTCTTCCAGGTTCAAGCCGATCCAGTCCCAGCCCAACGCCTCCGGGTGCAGCAGGGCCTGGCTCCATTCGTGGTCGAGCCAGGCGCGGCCCTCGGCGATGTCGAAGCGCTGGCCCTGCAACTGCAACCGGCCCTGCACCGCGAGTTGCGGCTGGCTCACGTAGTAGCTTGCCTGCGCGGCTTCGGACCCCTTGCGCGACAGCCCTTGCTGGCCTTGCAGCAGCAGCGGCTGCGTGGCGGTCAACCGCAGTTGCAGGCCGAAATCCTGTGCGGGCAGGGCGGCGACATAGGTCGACACTGCGCTGCCGCTTGCGCCAGGCACGTCCTGCCGCAGCAGCGACCAGTCGCGCAGGCGCACGCCGGTGTCGGTCTCGCTGGATTCGGCCACGCCGAAACCGGCCCGCGCGATGCGCTGGTCGTGCCACAGCTTCCGGCCTTGCACGTCGGTCAACGCCGCATGCGCAAACAGCAATTGCCGCGCGGCGAACTGCGACGTCATCGCTTGCGCGACATCGACACGGCTGCGAAAGAACGTCAGCTGAAAGCCGAACTCGCGGGCCGCGCCGCCCGCCGCTGCGGCACGCGCGTAGCCGGTGATGTACCACCACTCGGTGCCGAAATCAGGGTGGCTGCCGAGGTCGCGCGGGAAGCGCAGATTCGGAACCGACAACGGTGGCGCCGCGTCTGCGGTGGCACCGCTGGCATTGGCGCCGAACGCGGTCGCCAGGCTGGCAGTCAGCAACTGGCGACGTGTGAAGGCATGCCGAATGCCGCGGTCCTGCATGGCGGTGGCGCGTGCTCCGCTCAAGGCGTGTGGGCCGACGCGCACACGGCCCGGTCGCCGGGTGTGCATGGCATCAAGCGGTCTGCAAAGACAGGGGTTTCGGGCATCCGGCGATTGTGTCAGAGGCATGGCCACGCGCGATGTCCCTCCGCCGTTAGGCGTATGGCCCGAATGCGTTGCTGCGGCTATCATTTACGTTTGCCTGCGATGGGCTGCCATGCGCCGATGCCTTCGGCGCACGCCGGGCCACACACCACAAGGGTCGAAACTTGCTGAATACTTTGTGCACAGCGCGACACCGAGCAAAAGCTGCGTCCACAAGCGCTTGGATCGGCCGCACCGCATGAAATCGCGGCGCAACTGGGTCGTGGGGCTGGGGCTTGCGCTCGTGCTGGTGTTCGCCTGCATCGCGTGGCTGCAGGTGCGCCAGTTCCTGCACTTCAGCGCCAGCGTCTCGGGCAGCCGCATCCAGGAACTGCGCCGCGCCTCCACCGTGGCCGGCGAGTTCGAGCGCTTCGAGCGCGCCCTGGAACGCGCCGTCTACCTGCCCAACCCCGCCAGCCGCGAAACCCTTCAGCTGCGCTACGACATCTTCGTCAACCAGTTCATGGTGTTCGCCAACGGCCGCAACCAGCCGGCGAGCACCGACCACCCGCTGTACCGCCGCGCGCTGGAAAACGTCAACCACTTCATCGACGCGTTCGACCACTACATGGGCCCCGGCGCCGACCGCGACATGACGCCCGCGGCGCTGCTGGAAATGCTCAGGCTCAGCGAAGGCACGCTGCGTGAGCCGATCCACGACTACATGCTCTACGTGAACCAGCGCACCACGCTGCTGATCGACGAGCAACGTGCGGAAGTGTCCGACCACCTGATCTTCACGCTCGGCCTGACCATCTTCCAGAGCCTGTTGACGGTGGCCTTCGCGCTGGGCCTGGTGCAGGTGATGCGCCAGCGCGAACAGTCGAAAAATGCGCTGGTGCGCGTCGAGGCCGAACTCGTCGAACACCTGCGCAACCAGGAGCGCCGGCTCGAACAGTCGGTGGCCGAGCGCACTGCCGAACTCGAGGAGGCCAACCGCAGCCTGGAGCTGCTGAGCGCCACCGACGGCCTGACCGGCATCGCCAACCGCCGGCACTTCGACAACCTGCTGCAGCAGGAATGGAAACGCCAGGCCCGGCTGCGCCAGCCACTGGCGCTGGCCATGATGGACGTCGACTGGTTCAAGCAATACAACGACCGCTACGGCCACCAGGCCGGCGACGACTGCCTGCGCCTGGTGGCTGGCATCCTGGGCAGCTATGTGCGCCGCGCCGGCGACCTGGCTGCGCGTTACGGCGGCGAGGAATTCGTGTTCGTCGCCCCCGGGCTCGACGCCGCCGAGATGCTGCACCTGGCCGAAGCCATCCGCAGCGTCGTCGAACACCGCGGCGTGCCGCACCTGCTGTCGCCGTTCGGCAAGGTCACGCTCAGCATCGGCGTGGCTGTGGTGGTGCCCACCGCCCACGGCAACCCCGAGGTCCTGCTGCGCCAGGCCGACGAGGCGCTGTACCGGGCGAAGTCGCAGGGGCGCAACCAGGTGGTGTCTTCGGCTGCGTCCGAGGTGTTCATTTGATACCGTTGGCGCCAGCCCGCGCTGCGTGATGGCATCGAACCGCTCGCAGGGCTCACCCGGGTCGCCAGGCTCGCTCGACTCACTGAGCTTGCTCGGCGAACGCGTCGAATTCGGCAACGCCGGTACCCTGGACACACACGGCACCGGTTGGATCGTCGGCTTCAGCGACTGGACCAGGTCAGCGCCCGGTGACCTGCGCCACGTGCCCGCCGGCGCGCCCACGGCGGGCCTGTGCATCAAATGGTTTGCGCACGCGGCCGGCGACCCGAACGGCGAGGCCAAGCCCATCAGCGAAGGCCGCACCCTGTCGGTTCTGGTCAGCCCGGCCAGCGTGTTCAGGATCGAGTTTTCAACCACCGCGGACTTCGCGCCCGAGGCCTGCATCACCCACACCTTGCGCCGGCAGGGCGACTTCGTCGTCTGGGGGGAGGGGGTCCACCACCGGGCGTTTGGGGTGGAGGCGGCTTGTGTGATGACGGTGCGGTGGACCGGCTAGCTACTCCGGCACCTTCCCCACCATCTTCGCCGCCCGCAGAAAGTCAAAGTCCACCCCTTGGTCGGCCTGCGTCACGGTCTGCAGGAACAGTTTGCGGTAGCCGCGCTCCGCGGTCGGTACCGTCACGGGCGATGCTGCCGCGCGGCGCGCCAGTTCTTCGTCGGACACCAGCAGCGCGATCTCGCGGTTCTTGACGCTCAGGCGGATCTGGTCGCCGTTCTGCACATGGGCCAGCGGCCCCCCGATCGCCGATTCGGGGGTGACGTGCAGCACGATGGTGCCGAATGCGGTGCCGCTCATGCGGCCGTCGGAGATGCGTACGATGTCCTTCACGCCGGCCCGCGCCAGCTTGCGCGGGATCGGGATGTAGCCGGCCTCCGGCATGCCGGGCGCGCCCTTGGGGCCGATGTTCTTCAGCACCAGCACGTCTTCGCCGGTGACGTCGAGCGCATCGCTGTCGATGCGGTTCGCCAGGTCTTCCAGGTTCTCGAAGACGACGGCACGGCCCACGTGTTCCATCAGCCTGGCGTCGGCTGCCGACTGCTTGATGATGGCGCCGCCCGGGGCCAGGTTGCCGCGCAGCACGGCGATGCCGCCTTGCGGGTAGATGGGGTTGGCCATGGGGCGCACCACGTCCTGCCTGAAGCCCGGCCCCTGGCGCTCCAGCTCTTCGCCGAGCGTGCGGCCGGTCACCGTCATCGCGTCCAGGCGCAGCAGCGGTTTCAATTCGCGCAGCAGCGTCGCCATGCCGCCCGCGTGGTGGAAGTCTTCCATGTAGTGCTGGCCCGAAGGCTTCAGGTCGAGCAGCACCGGCGTCTCGCGGCCCATGCGGTCCAGCGCCGCCAGGTCGATCTCCAGGCCCATGCGCCCGGCGATGGCGGTCAGGTGCACGATGCCGTTGGTCGAGCCGCCGATCGCCAGCAGCACCCGCATGGCGTTCTCGAAGGCGGCCGGGGTCAGGATCTTGTCGATGGTGAGGCCGGCGTGCGCCATCTGCACGGCCTGGGCGCCGGTCTGCTCGGCGATGCGGATGCGGTCGGCCGTGACGGCCGGCGGTGATGCGCCACCGGGCACGGTCATGCCCAGCGCTTCGGCGATGCAGGCCATGGTGCTGGCCGTGCCCATCACCGAACAGGTGCCGACGCTGGCCACCAGCTGGTCGTTGACTTCCGCCACTTCTGCTTCGTCGATCTCGTTCGCGCGGAACTTGCCCCAGTAGCGGCGGCAGTCGGTGCAGGCGCCGACGCGTTCGCCGCGGTGGCTGCCGGTGAGCATCGAGCCGGTGATCAGCTGGATCGACGGAATGCCGGCCGAGGCCGCGCCCATCAGCTGCGCCGGCACGGTCTTGTCGCAACCGCCGATCAGCACCACCGCGTCCATCGGCTGGGCGCGCACCATCTCCTCGGTGTCCATCGACATCAGGTTGCGCAGGTACATGCTGGTGGGCGCGGCAAAACTTTCGTGGATGGAGATGGTGGGGAACTCCATCGGCAGGCCGCCGGCCAGCATCACGCCGCGCTTCACGGCTTCGATCAGCTGGGGCGCGTTGCCGTGGCAGGGGTTGTAGGCGCTGCCGGTGTTGGCGATGCCGACCACCGGCCGGTCGAGCGCGGCATCGGTGTAGCCCGCGCCCTTGATGAAGGCCTTGCGCAGGAACAGCGAAAAGCCCTGATCGCCGTAGCTGGTCAGGCCCTTCTTCATGCCCTTGTTCATGTCGTTGTTCATGTCGTTGCTCATCTCATTGTCCCGGCTGTTGTGCTGGTCATGGGTCGGCTCGTCTTGCGGGTTGTCCATCGATCATTCCTCGTGGTTTCTTCAGGTGAGGATACGGCTTCAGGTCGGCCAGCGGATTTCAGCCGATGACCTCGGGCAGCCCGGCGGTGGTGTACCGGCGCGGAGAGCAGCCCGCGTAGCGTTTGAACGCGTGGCTGAAGGCGCTTTCGGATTCGTAGCCCACGGCCTCCGCGACCACGCCCACCGCGTCGTTAGAAGTCGCCAGCCTGTCGCGCGCCAGCATCATGCGCAGCCGCGTCAGATATTCCATCGGGGGCAG
>JAQGMQ010000849.1 GCA_028292305.1 Rhodoferax sp. | reverse complement strand
TTGCCGGCCTCGATCTTCGACAGGTCGAGGATGTCGTTGATCACCTGCAGCAGGTGGTTGGCCACGTTGGAGACCTTGGTCAGCCGGGCCTGGTTGGTCGGATCTTCGGTGTCGCGGCGCAGCATGTGCGTGAGGCCGATGATGGCGTTCATCGGCGTGCGGATCTCGTGGCTCATGTTGGCCAGGAAGTTGCTCTTGGCGCGGTTCGCCGAATCGGCCCGGTCGCGGGCCTCGGCCAGTTGCGCGTTGCTGATCTGCAGCAATTGCTCGGCGTGTTTGTGGCGCGTGATGTTGGTGGCCATCACGAAGAACCCCTGCACCTTGCCGTTGCGCAGGTCGGGCAGGTACTGCACCCGCGTCACGGCCTGTTCGCCGTCGGCGCTGAACTCTTCGCGTTCGTAGTCCTGCGGATCGCCGTCCAGCGCGGCCATCACGCGCGTCTTGTAGCGCTCGAAGTACTCGGGGCCGCGCAGCTCCATCATCGTGCGGCCGACGATCTCGTCCTGGGCGTGGCCGAACCACAGCCCGTAGCCGCGGTTGACGAAGCGGCAGCGCAGCTCCTGGTCCCAGTAGGCGATGCGGCCGGGGATGTTGTCGGCCACCAGCCGCACGAACACTTCGGCTTCGCGCAGCTTGACGATGAGCTCGTGCATGCGCTGCTGCGCCTTGCTGCGTTCATCAAGTGCCGACACCAGCGCCGCGGTGCGCTGCTCGACCTCTTCCTCGAGCTTGTCGCGGTGCTGGGTGAGTTCGGTCTCGAACAGCTTGCGTTCGGTGATGTCGGTGCAGGAGCCGAACCATTTGAACGGCTCGCCGTTGACGTCGAAGACCAGGCCGGCGCGCACGTCGAACCAGCGGTACACCCCGTCGTGCCGGCGCATGCGGTATTCCTGCTGGGAACTGGTGCCGGCGGCCACCACGGCGCGCCAGTACTGGGCCACGCGTTCGCGGTCGTCCGGGTGGATCAGGTCGAGCCAGGCGCTGCCGAGGTGGCGCTCCACCGGCACGCCGGTGAACGTGGACCAGCGGCTGCTGAGGTAGTCGCAGCTGCCCGTCGCGTCGCAGCTCCACACCAGTTGCGGCATCAGCTCGACCATCTGGCGCAGCTGGCTCTCGCTTTCCCGCAGGCCCGACTCGGCGCGGTTCAGCCGGTAGTGGTTGCGCAGCACGAAGAAGCCGACCGACGTCAGCAGCAGCAGCGCGGCGACCACACCCAGGTTGAACTGCAGCTTCTGGTTGTCCATCAGCACGCGCAGCTGGCCCGCGTTGTAGCTGTCCATGCGGTTCATCGATTGCTCTAGGGCGGCGTAGCTGCGCTTCAGGGCGGCGGCATCGGCCTGGCGCGCCGCGGCGTTGCTGCGCGGCACCAGGCGGCGCAATTCGTCGACACGTTTTTCAACGGTCACGGCCATGCCGTCGGGGTCGGTGTCGAACTGGAGCAGGCTGTCTTCCACCCGGGCCAGCGCTTGGTAGATGGCCGCGCTTTCCTCGCCACCGACCGACACGTCGGCCGAGGTCGCCGTCCAGCCCAGGCGCAGCAGGCTGGTGCTGAGGTCGAGCCGGGCCACGCGGAAGTCGCGTACCTTGCTCAGGCTGTTGGCGAACGTGTCCGCCTGGGAACGTTGCAGGAAGGCCATGCCGATGATGATCAGGCCACCCGCGATCACGGTGATGAGCTGGATCAACATGCGCCAGCGTGCATCTGCGGGCAGGTTCGCTTCCTTCATCCGGTCTCCTTCTCCTTTCATGAGGATATGCGGCATTGCGCTCGCCGCTTGCCATACCCCGTTATCGGAAAATTACCGGACCACTTTACACCTCATTACATCTGGACGCGACAGTGAACACCCGCCATCGCGGCGATTCCCGGACGTGCGGGATCTGCGCCAACCAGCGCTGCTGCAGCGTTCGGTGCTACAAACGCCATAGCATCAGAAAAGGTGATTATTCACGTACGCAGTCGGCGTAATAGCGCAGCTTGCCGTCGGGCCCCTGCTCTTCGACCAGGCCGTGGATGTCGGTCTCGAAGCCGGGGCACAGGCTGTTGAACTCGCGCGAGAACTTCAGGTAGTCGACGATCTTCTTGTTGAACACCTCGCCCGGAATCAGCAGCGGAATGCCCGGCGGGTACGGCGTCACCAGGCCCACGGTGATGCGGCCTTCGAGTTCGTCGATCTCGACCCGCTCGGTCTTGCGCAACGCGATATGGGCATAGGCGTCGCTCGGCTTCATGGCGGGCGTCAGGTCGCTCAGGTACATGTCGGTGGTGAGCCGGGCGATGTCGTACTTGGCATACAGGTTGTGCACATGCTGGCACAGGTCGGCCAGGCCCATCTTCTCGTAGCGCGGATGCTGCTGGCAGAACTCGGGCAGGATGCGCCACATCGGCTGGTTCTTGGCGTAGTCGTCCTTGAACTGCTGCAAGGCGGTCAGCATGCTGTTCCAGCGGCCCTTGGTGATGCCGATGGTGAACATGATGAAGAAGCTGTAGAGGCCGGTCTTCTCGACCACCACGCCATGCTCGGCCAGGAACTTGGTGACGATGCTGGCCGGGATGCCGGTCTTGGCGAACTTGCCGTTCAGGTCCATGCCCGGCGTGACGATGGTCGACTTGATCGGGTCGAGCATGTTGAAGCCGGTGGCCATCTTGCCGAAGCCGTGCCAGTTGGCCTTGGCGTTGGACTTGGATTCACCCTTGATGATCCAGTCGGTGGCGCGGCCGATGCCCTCCTCCACCAGCTTGTCCGGCCCCCACACCTTGAACCACCAGTCGGCGCCGTATTCCTCGTCGACCTTGCGCATGGCGCGGCGGAAGTCGAGTGCCTCGGCGATGCTTTCCTCCACGAGCGCCGTGCCGCCGGGCGGCTCCATCATGGCCGCGGCCACGTCGCAGCTGGCAATGATGCTGTATTGCGGGCTGGTGCTGGTGTGCATCAGGTAGGCTTCGTTGAACAGGTGGCGGTCGAGCTTCACGTTCTGCGAATCCTGGATCAACACATGGCTGGCCTGGCTGATGCCCGCGAGCAGCTTGTGGATCGACTGCGTCGAATACACCACGGCATGTTTCGGCCGGATGCGTTTCTTGCCCATCGAATGGTAGGTGCCGTAGAACGGATGAAAGGCCGCGTGCGGCAGCCAGGCCTCGTCGAAATGCAGGTTGTCGATGTAGCCGTCGAGCATGCCCTTGATGG
>JAQGMQ010000845.1 GCA_028292305.1 Rhodoferax sp. | reverse complement strand
GCGCTGGTGGGCGGGCACGGCCACGGGGCCGTCGGCCAGGCGCTCCCCGCCCAGGGTCACGGTGCCGGCATCGGGCACCTCGAAGCCGGCAATGATGCGCAGCAGCGTGGTCTTGCCCGAGCCCGAGGGCCCGACGATGGCGGTGCGGCTGCCCGCGGGCACCCCCAGGTCGACGCCGCCGAGCACGGCCACGTTGCCATACGACTTGCGCACGGCCTTGATTTCGAGAAGCGTCATCTTCCGGCGGTTTTCTTCGATTGGGTATAGAGCAGCCAGGTCATGGGCAGCGACAGCAGCACCATGATCAGCGCATAGGGAGCGGCGCCTGCGTAGTCGATCTCGCTGGTCAGGCCCCAGAAGGCCGTGGCCAGCGTCTGGGTGCCGTTGGGTGCGAGCAGCAGGGTGGCGGTGAGTTCATTGGCGATGCCCAGCCCCACCATGGCCACGCCGGCGGCAGCCGAGGGCGCGGCCAGCCGCAGCGTCACGCCCCAAACCGCCCGCAGCGGCGAATGGCCGAGGCTGCGCGCGGCGTGCTCCAGCTCCACCGGCGCCTGGGCAATGCCGGCGCGCAGGCTCACCAGCGCGCGCGGCAGGAACATCAGCACATAGGCCAGCAGCACCGTTACCACCGTCTGGTACAGCGGCAGGGCCACGCGCACCGTGACCGTGACCAGCGCCAGCGCGATCACCACGCCGGGCAGCGAGCCGACCAGGTAGTTGCAGGCCTCCATCAGCCGCTGCAGGCGGCTTGGCGCGCGGATCGACAACCAGGCCATCGGCAGCGCCACCACCGTGGTCAACACCGCGCCGACCAGCGACCAGACGATGGTCTGCCACACCGCCGGGCCGATGTAGCGCGTGGTCCAGACGTCGACGCCGCCGTAGACCAGCCAGCGCCCGAGCGTGATCAGCGGCACGCCGAGCGACAGCAGCGCCGTGAGCGCGGGCAGCGCCAGGCACAACCACGTCCACCGGCCCAGGCGGCGCCGCGGCATGTCGCGCGCGGCACCGGTGCCGACGCGCGCATAACGCTCCTGGCCGCGGGTGCCGGCCTCGATGCCGAGCAGCGCGAAGCAGCACACCACCAGCACGCCGGCCAGCATGTTGGCCGCCGGGCCGTTGTAGCTCGACTGGAACTGGTCGACGATGGCGGTGGTGAAGGTGTCGAACCGGATCATCACGTAGAGGCCGTATTCGGCCAGCAGGTGCAGGCCGACCAGCAGCGCGCCACCCCACACAGGCAGGCGCAGCTGCGGCAGCACCACGCGGCGAAACACGTGCCAGGGGCTCAGCCCGAGCGACGCTGCCGTATCTTCGATGGCCGGGTCGAGCCGGCGCAGCGCAGCCGAAATCGGCAGGTACAGGAACGGAAAATAGGCCAGCACCGAGACCAGCACACCCGCAAACAGGCCATGCAGGCCCGGCGTGAGGCTGATCCACGCATAGCTGTGCACGAACGCCGGCACGGCCAGCGGCGCGACCGCCAGCCACGACCACCAGCGCGCGCCGGGCAGGTCGCTGCGCTCGGTGAGCCAGGCCAGCGCAATGGCCAGCACGGTGCACAGCGGCACCACCAGCAGCACCAGCCAGGCGGTGTTGACCAGCAGCTCGCCTACGCGCGGGCGGAAGATCATCGCCGAGGCGGTTGCCCAGCCGGTCTGGTAGCCCACCCACAACACAAAGCCGAGCGGCAACAACGCAAACAGCGACACCAGCAGCGCCGCCAGGGTGACCCATGAAAACGGCAGGGCGCGGCGCGGCGCGGGCTGGCGCACCGAAAGTGCACGGGCCGCCACAGCCGCCCCGGGGTTCACCACAGACACGGTTGCCGGCCCTGGTTTACAGCAGGCCGGCCTGCGTCATCAGCTCGCTGACCTTCTTGCTGTTCAGCTTCGAAGGCTCGACCTTGGGCGCCTGCAGATCGGCCAGCGGCACCAGCTTGGCGTTCGACGCCTGGCCCTTGCCCACGGCGTATTCATAGGCGTTGCCGGTCTTCAGGATCTCCTGGCCGCCCTTGCCCGCGATCCACTTCACGAAGGCCTGGGCCTCGGTCGGGTGTTTGCTCGAAGCCAGCACGCCGCCGCCGGAGATGCTGACAAAAGCGCCCGGGTCCTGGTTGCGGAAGTAATGCAGGTCGACGTTCTTGCTGTTCTCGGCCGTCTTGGCCTGGTCGCCGAAATAGTAGTAGTGGTAGATCACGCCGCCTTCGACCTCACCCGCGTTCACGGCCTTCATCACCGTGCTGTTGCCCTTGTAGGCGGTGTAGTTTTCCTTCATGCCCTTGAGCCAGGCGGCCGTGGCCGGCTCGCCCTTGAGCTCGAGCAGCGCGCTCACGATGGCCTGGAAGTCGGCGCCCGATGGCGACGCGGCCCAGCGGCCCTTCCAGCTGGCGTCGGCCAGGTCGAGCATCGACTTCGGCAACTGCGCGGCCGTGAGCTTGCTCTTGTTGTAGACGAACACCGTGCTGCGCGCGGCAATGCCGATCCAGCGGCCATGCGCCGGCTGGAAGTTGGCCGACACTTCGGCCAGAGTGGCGGCATTCAGCGGGGCGAACAGCTTGGCGTTGTCGACCAGCACCATGGCGGGCGAGTTTTCGGTGAGGAACACATCGGCCGGCGAAGCCGCGCCCTCTTGCACGATCTGGTTGCCCAATTCGGTGTCGCCGCCGTTGCGCAGCGTGACCTTGACGCCCGTTTCCTTGGTGAAGCCGTCGGCCCAGGCCTGGGTCAGCGAGGTGTGCTGCGCGTTGTAGACGACGATGCCGTCCGGCGTCTGGGCGAACACGGCCAGCGGTGCGGCCAGGGCGGCAACGGCCAACAGGGCAGCGCGGGAAAGTGCCGAAAGAGCGGAAACGGACGATTTCATGGGAACACCTCGGATGAAGGAACAGGCCGGCGTGCACGGCTGGCACGGGATGCCTGCTTCCAAAAAAGGCAAATAGAAATTATTTGCATCCGCGATTTTAGGGGGAACAGAAGACGCACCCGGCAGCGGGGCCATGGCAGAGCCGGGCCGGTGCCGGCACTCCCCTAAAATCGATGCCCATGACTTTCCTCGACATGCTCCGCGCCGCCGAGCAAAAAAACGGCTCGATGCTCTGCGTGGGGCTCGACCCCGATCCGGCCCGCTTCCCCGCCGCGCTCAAGGGCGACGCCAGCAAGATTTTCGATTTTTGCGCGCGCATCGTCGACGCCACGGCCGACCTGGCCATGGCCTTCAAGCCGCAGATCGCCTACTTCGCCGCGCACCGCGCCGAAGACCAGCTCGAACGCCTGATGCAGCACATGCGCAGCGCCGCGCGCGATGTGCCGGTGATCCTGGACGCCAAGCGTGGCGTCATCGGCTCCACGGCCGAGCAGTACGCGATCTATGCCTTCGAGCGCTATGGCGCAGACGCTGTCACCTTGTCGCCGTTCATGGGATTCGACTCGGTGGCACCCTATCTGCAGTACCACGGCAAGGGCGCCTTCCTGCTGTGCCGCACGTCGAACCCTGGCGGCGACGACCTGCAGAGCCAGCGCCTGTCGTCCGTGCCCGGCGAGCCGCTGCTGTACGAACACGTGGCCGCCCTGGCGCAGGGCCCCTGGAATTTGAACGGCCAGCTCGGCCTGGTAGTGGGCGCGACTTATCCTGCGGAGATCGAGCGTGTGCGCGCGTTGGCGCCCACCTTGCCGCTGCTGATCCCGGGCGTGGGTGCGCAAGGCGGCGACGCGCTGGCCACCGTCAAGGCCGGTTGGCGGCCCGAGGGGCAGATCATCGTGAATTCGTCGCGGGCGATTTTGTACGCGTCATCGGGTGACGACTTCGCCGATGCCGCGCGCCGCGTCGCGCTGCAAACACGCGACACCCTGCGCGCCGCCCACGCCGGTTGATGCCTACGGCGTCAGCGAGCCCGTGACGGTGAAGTTGATCGACATCAGAAACCACATGATCAGCGCCGGAATGATCACCGGCAGCGCCAGCACCACGAAGGTCAGTGCCGTGGCCACGAAGATGGCGATGTCGTTCCACCACAGGCGCAGCAAGACCAGCAGGTCGACTTCCCAAAAGCGATCCTGTTTCATGGCGGTCTCCTTTCTCGGTGGGGTGTCGGGCGCCACGTGAGCGCCACCGCACCATCATGCGCCTGATCGTTGGCGCTGGCACGCGTGTTTTCCATGCTGCCGTGCGCACCCCTAGAATCACGCCGCCGCAACGGCGTCACAGGTTCCCGGATGCAACTCAAATGGCTGGAAGACTTCAGCGCGCTGGCCCAGGCCCGCAGCTTCACCCGCGCGGCCGAACTGCGCCACGTGACGCATCCCGCGTTCGGCCGGCGCATCCGGGCGCTCGAAGCCTGGGCCGGCACGCCATTGATCGACCGCAGCGCCACCGCCGGCGGCCCGGTGCAGCTGACGGCGGCCGGTGAACGTTTCCTGGAGACCGCCGACCAGATGGCCCGCGACCTCGAAGGCTCGCGCGAAGAGCTGCGCAGCGTGGCCGGCCGCCACGCCCACAGCGCCACCCTGACCACCGGCCGCACGCTCGCGCGCACCCTGGTGGCCGACTGGCTGGTGCGTCTGAAGCCGGTGCTGCGCGACGGCGAACTGCGCATCGCCACGCGCGCGCTGGCCGACACCGTGCGCCTTATCGAGCAGGGCGAGGCCGACTTTTCGCTGGTCTACCACCACCCGTCGCTGGCCCTGGCCCTGGACGCGCGCCGCTTCACCCACGCCACCGTGGCCAGTGACCGGCTGGTACCCGTGGCCCGGGCCGACGTGCATGGCAAACCGCTCTACCACTTTGCCGATGCGGCACCGGTGCCATACCTCGGCTACGCCCACACGCTGGCGCTGGGCCGGCTGGTGGAAGACCACCTGGCCAACAATCGCCTGGCGCCACGCCTGCAGCGCCAGGTGGAGATCGACTCCGCCGACGCGCAATACGAATACGCGCTCAAGGGCATCGGCGTGGCCTGGCTGCCATGGTCGATGGTGCGCGCCGATTGCAAGGCCGGCCGGCTCGCCTTGGCGGGCGACAAGTCGATGGAGATCCGCTTCGACGTGCGCCTGTACCGACCCAAGCGCCGGCTCGGCCCGTTCGCCGAAGCCGTCTGGCAGGTTTTGGTGCACTGAAAAGCTGATGGCAAGTCGGCACGGATCGGTGCCGTTTCGGCACAAGGCGTGGCTAGCCGGCTGCCCACAATGGCGTTCACCTCCACGATCCACAGGACCTTCGCCATGCGCCTCACCACCCTGCCCCAACAGCTTGCCGCCATCGGCCTGCTGGCGCTGACAGCGGCCAGCCCACCCGCATCCGCCCAGGCGCCTGCCTGGCCCACGCGGCCCATCACCATCGTCGTGGGTTATCCGCCAGGAGGCTCGACCGACCTGACCGGCCGCACCGTGGCGGCCGAGCTGTCCACCCGCTTGGGCGTGCCGGTGGTGATCGACAACGTGGGCGGCGCCGGTGGTGCCATCGGCGCACAAAAGGTGGCCAACGCCGCGCCTGACGGCTACACGCTGCTGGTCGGCGCGAACAACGAAATCGCCATCAGCCGACTGGTCACGTCCGCCACCAAGTACGAGCTGAAGGACTTCACGCCGATCGGCCTGATCGCGTCGCAGCCGTTGGTGCTGGTGGCCTCGACCAACTCGGGCGTGAAGACGGTCGCCCAGTTCATCGACGTGGTGAAGAAGAACCCGGGCAAGTACAGCTACGGCAGCTCCGGCGTGGGCACGTCGTTGCACCTGGCCGGCGAAATGGTCAAGCAGCAGTCGGGGGCGTTCATGACACACATCCCCTACCGCGGCGTGGCGCCGCTGACGAACGATCTGATCGGCGGCAACATCGACTTCGGCGTGTTCGTGTTGTCCAGCGGCCTGCCCTTCATCAAGAGCGGCAAGGTGGTGGCTCTGGGCACGACGGAGGCCAAACGATCGGCCGTGACGCCCGACATTCCGGCCCTGGCCGAAAGCCCGCAGCTGAAGGGCATGGACATCGGCGTGTGGTTCGCCCTGCTCGGCCCAGCGAAGCTGCCCGAGCCGATTGCGGCCAGGCTGCGCAAGGCACTCGACGACACGCTGCAGTCGCCCGATTTCCGCCGCAAGATGGAGGCCAGCAGTTCGACGGTGGCCACCGGCAAGCTCGACGTGGCGCGCTTCCTGCAAGACGAAACCCTGAAGTACAGGAAGATCGTCGAATTCGCCAACATCAAGGAATGAAAAGGAGTGCCCGTGTCCCCGTCTTTTGAACTCGCCGCCCCCGACATTTCGCCCTGGCGCGCAGGCAACACCGGCGTCGAAGGCGTATGGCGTTTTGCCTCCAGCGAACCTGGCCGCCATGTCATCGTCACCGCCCTGGTGCACGGCAACGAACTCTGCGGCGCATGGGCCTTGAAGGGCCTGTTGGAGGCTGGCGTGCGGCCCGTGCGCGGCACGCTGACGCTGGGGTTCTGCAACCTGGCGGCCTTCGACCGCTTCGACCCGCTGATGCACGACGCCTCACGCTTCGTCGACGAAGACATGAACCGCCAGTGGATGCCCGACCGGCTGGCCGACGCCAACACGCAGGAGCGTCGCCGCGCCGCCGCGCTGCGCCCGTTCGTCGACGCGGCCGACTGGCTGCTCGACCTGCACTCGATGCACGAGCCGAGCGCGCCGCTGTCGCTCACGGGCCCGTCGGCACGCAACGTGGAACTGGCCCGGCAGATGGGCGCGCCCGAACACATCGTGGTCGACGCCGGCCACAAGGACGGCGTGCGCATGCGCGACTTCGGCCGCTTCGGCGCCGTTGAAGACAACGGCACCCGTTCGCTGTTGATCGAATGCGGCTTCCACGGCGACCCGGCCAGCCGCGCCGTGGCGCAGGACCAATGCCAGCGCCTCCTGGTGGCGGCCGGTACGCTGGATGCCGCCACCGCCGAGCAAATGCTGCCCGGCTGGCGCCAACCCGACGCGCCGCGGCAATGGGCGCTCGAGGTCACCGGCCCGGTCGTCGCCAAAAGCGCGAACTTCCGCTTTGCCGACGACTACAAGGGGTTGGAAGTGATCGCCCAGGCCGGCACGGTGATTGGCGACAACGACGGCGAACCGGTGGTCACGCCCTACGACGACTGCGTGCTGGTGATGCCGTCGACACGCCAGGCACGGGCCGGCGTGACGGTGGTGCGGTTTGCGACGCGGCGGCTGCTTTAGACGTTAGGGCTGCCGCTTGCGGCGCACTGCGAAGATTCCGGCCAGACCAAGGCCCAGCAGTGACAATGAGGCTGGCTCCGGGACGTCCCCGGTGGCGTCAGCGAACGCCGTGGGAAAGAAATCAACAGAGACGTTGTCCATTTCAAAGCCTGCGGAATAGAAGAAGGGATCGAACACGGTTAACGTCAGCGCGGATGAAGAGTTCCAGTCAATTGGAGGGGCCAGAATCACGTTGATGACCTGCTGAAAAGCCAGTGTAGGTGCCTCGCTTTCGGGTATCACGATCGTCACAGCCTGGTCGGCTTCGACTCCGCCCTCACCCTGCGCAACCGGCGTTGCATTGGCGTTCAGAACGGTCAAGCCGGCAAGGGCGAGTGCATAGACAAGGCGCATTTTTTTCATGGTCGGAGAGATGGTTGAACGAGAAAGCGTGTCTCGCCAAACAGCTCGCTGTCGCCGCATGTTCGATGCACGCGACCACGAATCGGTCAAGAGGACCGATTTATTGTATGCAGGATATCTCTGTAAATTTTCAGAGGACCATCTCTAAAGCAACCGATAAACGCATACCCGTGTCAGCATCCTCCACAACCAGAAGCTCAAGGCCGCGGCGAGGCCGTGGCCCGCGAGGCCTCCAGTTGCGCCTTCGCCCGCTGGGCCAGGGCCATGTCGCCCGGCGTTTCCGCGTTCCAGGCCTCCACGGGCCTGGGCCGGCCGTGGGAGTCGACCGAGACGAACACGATCAGGCATTCGGTGGTGGTCTGCATCTGGCCGCCCTTCATGTCGCCGCTGCGCACTTCCACCGAGATGTTCATGCTGGTGTTGCCGGTGTAAGCCATTCGCGCCTCCACTTCGACCAGGTCGCCGATCATGATCGGGTGGTGGAAACGGATGCCGCCCACATACACCGTGATGCAGTAACGCTTGGCCCAGCTGGTGGCGCAGGCGTAGCCGGCTTCGTCGATCCATTTCATGACGGTGCCGCCATGCACCTTGCCGCCGAAGTTG
>JAQGMQ010000834.1 GCA_028292305.1 Rhodoferax sp. | reverse complement strand
GACCTGGGCCTGGGCCGCGCGCCCGGCTCGGACCAGGTCACCGCCCGCGCCCTGCGCCGCGACCTGATGTCCGACGCCCAGCAGTTCCCGCAGGATGTGGTCGAGCTGATGGACTACTTCGAACCCGTGCAGCCCGGCCAGACGCTGCGCGCCGTGCCCGCGGCCGGCCTGCAGGTGCCGTTCTGGATTCTGGGCTCGAGTCTGTTCGGCGCGCAGCTGGCGGCCGAACTCGGCCTGCCGTATGCGTTCGCCTCCCACTTCGCGCCGGCGGCCATGATGCAGGCCATCGAGGTCTACCGCGCGCGCTTCAAGCCGTCGAAACAACTCGGCCGCCCGTATGTGATGCTGGGTTTCAACGTGTTCGCCGCCGATACCGACGAAGAAGCCCGGCTGCTGGCCACCTCGATGCAGCAGGCCTTCGTCAACCTGCGCAGCGGCCGCGCGTCGATGCTGCAGCCGCCGGTGCCCGGTTATGTCGAAAGGCTCGGCCCGGCCGAACGCGCCATGCTCGACCAGACGCTGTCATGCGCGGCCATCGGCGCGCCCGACACGGTGCGGCGCCAGCTGAAGGACTTCATCGCACGCACCGGTGCCGACGAGCTGATGATCACCTCGCAGATCCACGACCACGCGGCGCGGGTGCATTCGTACGAGATCGCGGCCGAGGTGCGCAGCGACGTGGCGGTGGCGGCCTGAAGCCCGGGCTTTGCAGCGGCTTCAAGTTTTCCACGACATGGCCGATAACGTGACATGAACATCTCAAGCACCCCTGCCGTTCAAGGCGCCACGGCCGCGGCCCAGGCGCCCACTTCCGACAATCTGAACATCCTGGTGTTGAAAAAAGCGCTGGACGCGCAGGCCGCGTCGGCCGCGGCGCTGATCCAGGCCCTGCCCGAGCCGCCAGCGCTGGCCACCGAAGGCAGCCTGGGCACACAGGTCAACACCTTCGCCTGAATCCACCCCCCAGGGCTTCGGGCCCTGACGCAGGGCTGAATTACCCTATTCCTTGTCGCGCGGCGGGCGGCGGCGCGAGGCCCAGCTCACCGGGCCGAGGTACTGACCGATGTCCACTTCATCGATCAGCTCCGGTGCCAGGAAGCGCTCCGCGTAGCGCCGGTACACGCCCGAGGTCAGGAACAGGTCGAACACGTCGCCGTCGATGTGGCCGCGCTGCTTGAAGCCGAACAGAATCTCCACTGCCTCCGAAAGCGTCTTCGACTTCTTGTAGGGACGGTCGGCGGCCGTCAGCGCTTCGAAGATGTCGGCCACGGCCATGATCCGCGCCGGCACCGACAGCTGCGAAGCATCCAGTCGCCGCGGGTAACCCTTGCCGGTCAGCGTCTCGTGGTGCGTGCCGGCGTATTCGGGCACCCGGCGCATGTTCTTCGGGAACGGCATGGCGTCGAGCATCACGATGGTCTGCATGATGTGTTCGTTGATCTTGTAGCGCTCCTCGGGCGTGAGCGTGCCGCGGCTCACCGACAGGTTGTGCAGTTCGCCGTGGTTGTACAGGTGCTCGGGCACGTCCATCTTGAAGCCGTGCCGCGGGTCCACGGCGGCCGATGGTGGCCGCGGCACGATGTGCTCGGGCTTGTCGTCGAGCAGCTTCTCGAGTGCCGGCAGCGGCTGGCTGGGCAGATCGCGCAGCTGGGCCTGGGCCCCGTGCGAGATGCCAAGCCGGTCGTCGAAGTGGCGCCACCAGGTCTGCGCGCCGATCTGCTGCAGCCGCGTCACGCGCTCCTGCGCCATGTATTCGGCGCCCAGGTTGCATTCGGCGATGAACGCGAAATCGTCGACCAGCGCGGCCTGCCGCCGATCACGCCGGTGTGCCGCCACTTCACTGGCTTGCCCGGCCACGCAGGCCTTCAAATAGTCGATCTCGGCGTCGCGCCACAACACCTCGTACCGCGTGCGGATCTCGTGGATGCGGTCGTAGATGGTCTCGAGCTTGGTGGCCTTGTCGACCACGTATTCGGGCGTGGTCATCTTGCCGCAGTCGTGCAGCCAGGCGCCCACCTTGAACTCGCGCCATTCCTCTGGCGTGTGAAAGCCGAACGAGGCCAGCGGGCCGTCCGTCATGCGGGTGGCCTCGTCGGCCAGCATGAAGGCCAGCTCGGGCACCCGTTCGCAATGGCCGCCGGTGTACGGGCTCTTGGCATCGATCGCGCCGGCGATGAGGCGCACCATCGAATCCATCAGATCCTGCTGCGCCTGCACCAGCTGGTGGTTGTCCAGCGACACGGCCGCCTGCGCCGCCAGCGCCGAGGCCAGGCGGATCGACTCCGCGTCGAACGGCATCACTTCGCCGGTCACCGGATCGAGCGCGTTCATCAGCTGCAGCACGCCGATGACTTCGCCTTCGCGTGGCGCCAGCGGCAGCGCCAGCATCGACACCGTGCGGTAGCCCGAGGTCGCATCGAAGCCACGGGTGCCGCTGAGGTCGAAGCGTTTTTCGCTGTAGACGTCGTCGATCACCACCGGTTGATTTCTGAGCGCCACGAAGGCGGAAACGAACTGCGTGTTCTCGCGGCCGCTCGGATCGTGCAGCGGGATTTCACGGGCCGGCAAGGCGTCGTCGCGGGTGCGCAGCGCAAACTTCAGCGTGCGCTGCTCGGTCACGGTGTAGAGCGTGACGGCGTCGCAATGCGTGAGCTGGCGAGCGCCCCACAACATCTGCTGCAGCAAGCCCATCATGTTCCGTTCACGCGACATGTTCAGGCCGGCGGCGATCAGGTCCTCGAGCTTCTGCTGCGAGGTGCGCAGGGCTTCGGTGCTGGCCCGTACCGAGGCCTTCATCACCGCCTGCGCCGCGCCCAGTTCGTCGATCTCGCGCAGCGACGAACGCACGCGCGGCGTCTGTGCCAGGTCCATGTCGTGGATGCGGCGCGCGTCGTTGGCCAGCGCTTCCAGGCTCGACCCGATGCGGCGCGCCGCCATCAGCGCCAACAACGAGGCGACCAACAACACCAGCACGGCAAACACGGCCATCCAGCGCCGGGCCGTGCCTTCGAAGCTCGAAAAATCGGCCAGCGGTGCGTAGGCGACCACGCGGTAGTCTTGCTCCGGCGCCAGCGCGACTTGCGTGGTGGCGTAGACGTAGGCCCCAGACGATGCCGCGGCGGTAGCGCTCTCGGCCGGCGGGCCGGCCTCGGCGGCCAGCGCGACCAAGGCGGGATCGCCGCTCTGCGCCAACGGCACCAGGGGCGCGAGTGTGCCCGGTCGCCGGGCCTCGGGGCCGCCGCCCCAGGCCACGGTGCGCCCGGCTTTGTCGACAAGGGCGGTCACGGCGTGCGGCGTTGCGTTCACGCCCGCGAAGAGCCCGCCCAGATCCTGCAGGTCCACGGTGGCCACCAACACACCACCGCCGTCGGCCAAACGGCGCGACACGGTGATGGCCGGTGCGCGGGTGGCTGCGGCGATGAAGGGCATCGAAAACGACTTATCCGCGGCGTCGTTGCCGGACGTGGTTTTGGCCCCCGAAACCACCGGCCCGATCACCGGTCCGACCGCCGGCGCGGCCAGCGGATCGGGTTCGTCCCGCAGTTCGCGCTCGGACAGCAGCGCGCCATCGCGGTCCAGAAAACGCCAGAGCACGGCCCGGCCACTGGCTCCGGCCCCGGATGCATTGGCGCCGCCGCGCACCTGCCGGCTCACGAAGCGGGCCGCGACCGGGATCGCCACCGAGGCCGGCAGACGGGTGTTCTCGCGCAGGGCCAGCAGCTGGAAGCTGTCGCCGTTGTCCAGCGTCGCCTGCAAGCCGGCCAGGCCGGGCTGGGCCGAGAGCTCGGCCACCCAGCGCTGCAGCAGGCCACGCCGGCCGGCTTCGTCGAGCACGGTGCGCGGCGCGCGGCGGCTGGCCAGGCCATCGACCAGCGCCACGGCCGGCTGCACCAGCGAGGTCAGCCGGTCGCCGCCCGCACGCGCCTGTTGGCCCAGGCTCAGGCGCGCGCTTTGCGAAGCCATTTCGCCGAATTGGCGAAACGCGATGGTGATCAGCGCGCCGGTCAACACCAGCATCAAGCCGACCAGCGCGCCAGTCAAAACTGCGCGAATCCCCCATTTGCTGCGAGCAGCGGTCGTCATGAATCTCTTCCTACCGTGAAAAACTGCCCACAACCTGGGAGGACGGTGGCTTGTCCAGGCGCAATCCCGGGCGCGCGTACAGGGCGCAGTGTATGGTTACCGATGTCACCCAAATATTCTTTCTTATTGGCTAATTTTATGAACATACCCACCCTCCGAAGCTTCGGGATAGCCTTGCTTGTCACTGCTGTTGGTGCCGCTTTCGCGCAACCGGCGGGTTATGTGAAAAATGTCACGGGAGAAGCCAGCGTGACGTCGGCCGGAAAGACGGTGAAAGCCCAGCCCGGCACACCACTGGTGGCGGGCGACGTCATCAAGACCGGCGCCGCCAGCAGCCTGGGTCTGACGCTCAAGGACAACACGCTGATGTCGTTCGGCCCGTCCACCGAGTTCTCGCTCGACGACTACCTGTTCGCCCCGGCCAAGGGCGATCTGAAGCTGGGCGGAAAAATCGCCAGCGGCACGATGCATTACGTTTCGGGTGCGATTGCTCATCTGAAGCCCGAAGCGGTTGAATTCAAAACCCCGACCGGCCTGATCGGCGTGCGCGGCACACGTTTCGTGGTGGTGGTCGAAGAATGACGGAGCAGCGGCGGGTTGATTGCATGGCGCGCGGCTTGCGCGTCGCCACGGCCGCAGGCATCGCCGTGCTGTTGGCTACCGCCTGCGCCACGCCGCCCGAGGTGAAGCCGCCGGCACCGCCGAAGTCGTACCTGGTGCTGCTGGAAAACGACGACGGCACGACCGGCAAGGTGATCTTCACCGGCGCCCAGGGCGCCCAGGAACTGAACCAGGCCAACCAGGCCGTGGCACTGAAGAATTCGGCCACGCGCTACACCATCGACGCGCAGCAGCTGCGCCGCGACACCGACGCCGCAGTGCGGGCCCAACCCAAGCCGGCCAAGTCGTTCCAGCTGTATTTCGAACTGGGCGACGCGCGCATCAACAAGGCCTCGGAAGCCCTGCTGGCCCAGGTCCAGGCCGAGGTGAACAGCCGGCCCGCGCCCGACATCTCGGTGATCGGTCATACCGACACCGTGGGCTCGGCCGCTTCGAATGAAGTCCTGTCGCTGCGCCGTGCCCAGCAGGTCAGCCAGTTGCTGAAGGCGGCTGCGGCCGATGCCATCAATGTCGACATCACCTCGCACGGTGAACGCAACCTGCTGGTGCAAACGCCCGACAACACGCCTGAGCCGCGCAACCGGCGCGTCGAGGTGACCGTTCGATAGGACGAAGTCGGCAGTTGGAGACATGTGGTTCTGCAGGGCCATCGTTTACTTCTCCGCCATGACCAGCACATCGCCCTGCTCGCCGCGGCCCAGGCGCGCCAGGTGCAACTGCACCAACGGGTCTTGGGCTTCGGTGCCGGCATCGGCAGCCGCCAGGGCCTGGAACGCCGCCAGCGCGTCTGGCGAGCCCTCGGCCATCAGCGCATAGGCAGCGGCATAGGCGGCCAGCGCCGACAGGTCGACCGGGCCAGCGAGCCCGTCGTTCACCGGCTGGTAGACCGTCAGCGGCGTGGTGCGGCCCTTGAGCACCAGCCGGCCGACGCGGCGGACCTGGGTGTCGGGGCAACCTTCGATCGTCGCCTCGGACACGCAGGTCCAGGTGCCCAGTTGCTTGTTGACGCTCTCCAGCCGCGAAGCCGTGTTCACCGCGTCGCCCAGCGCACGGTAGTCGAACATGGTGCTGCCACCAAAATTGCCGACGATGACCTCACCACTGTGCACGCCGATGCGGGTGCGCCCGAAGGCCAGGCCGTCCACCTGCTGGCGCCGGGCGAAGTCGGTGGCGAATTGCTGCATTGCCAACGCGCAGGCAAAGGCGCGGCGCTGGTGGTCGGGCTGCGTGACCGGCGCCGAGAACATGATCGCCACGGCATCGCCGACGATGCGGTCCAGCGTGCCCTGGTGGCGAAAGGCGATGGCGATCATCTCGTCGAGATAGGTGTTGAGCAGGCCCACGGCGGCGGCCGGGTCGATCTTTTCCATCAGGCCGGTGAAGCCGGCCAGGTCGGTGAAGATGAAGCTGCAGTGCTGGCGGTGGCCACCGAGTTCCAGCTCTTCGGGGTGGTCGACGATGTGTGTGACCAGGTTCGGCGACACATAGCGCGAAAACGCCTGCGCCACCCAGCGCCGCCGCTTTTCGCTGGCGTGGTGGCGCCAGAGACTGGGCAGCAGAAAGGCCAGGAACACGGCCAAAGCGGGGGTCAGCGGGTCGAGCAGCAGCCGGTGGTCAACGAACGCTGACCAGCCGCCCCAAGCCATGGCGGCGATCAGCAGCGCCGTGACCAGGCCCGACACCGCGGGCCCGGTCGCCAGTGCCAGGCCGCCGACCAGCAGGCCGCCCGCCACCACGGCCAGCACTTCGGCCGTGTGCGACCAGGCCGGGCGGTACAGGAAGCCATCGGTCAGGGCCTGCTCCAGCACCTGCGCATGCACTTCGACGCCGGGAATCACCGTGCCCAGTGGGCTGAAGCGCAGATCAAGCAGGCCCTGGGCCGAGGTGCCGATGAGCAGCAGGCGGCCTTTCAGCGCGTCGGCGGGCAGCTTGCCTTCGAGCACCTGCCAGGCCGGGATGGTGCGCGCCGGCACGGCGCCGGTGTAGTGCACCCAGACTTCGCCACGCGGCGTGGTGGGCAGCGTGACCGCACCCACGCGCATCTCGGCCAGACCGCCACCGGCCTCGTCGCCGCGCAGCAGGTAGTTGGATGCGCCCTGGCCGACCCGCAGCATCTCGGACACCAGCGTAGGGACGTATTGGCGGTTGACCTGCAGCACCAGCGGCACGCGGCGCACCACGCCGTCGTTGTCGGGCAGGAAGACCAGCGCGCCATTGCCCGCCGCGGCCTGCGTCAAATCCGGCAGCGCGGGCACGATGCCGCCGAAGCTCGGAATGAAGTCGGACGCCGGGGCGCCCATCTGCACATAACGCGAGGTGTGCGGCAGCGGCAGAGGCTTGAGGAAGGAGGTGGCCGAGCTGGCCGAGGCGTCGGCGCTGTTCTGCTGCCGCATCGAAAAGCCGAGCACCACGTTGCCGCCGCGCAAGGCCTCGGCAAAGGCGGCGTCGTGGTCGGGCAGCTGTGCCAGTGTGGACTGGCCGGCGGGCGACAAGGCCCACAGCTTGCCCATCGCGCCGGGCGAGGTGCGGTCGGCCTCGGCGAAAACCACGTCGAAGCCGATCGCCGCGGCCTGGGCGGCCTGCAGTCGCTGCACCAGGTCGGCCAGGCGCGTGCGCGGCCACGGCCACTGGCCCAGGCGCGCCAGGCTATCTTCGTCGACGTCGATCACCCGCACCGCCGTGTCCTGGTACACGCGGGGGCGCCAGCGCTGGTATTGGTCGAACACGGCATTGCGCAGCGCCTGCAGCACCGGCGGCTCGGCCACCAGCAGCAGCGCGCACAGACCGACCAGCAGCGCCAGGGCCAGGCCCTGCACCACGCCGCGCCAGCTGAGTCGTGCGCGCATGGCTACCCCGCTCAAGACGACACTACGCCGGACGTGTTGAAGAAATCAGTGTCGAGGCGGAATAGCGAGCAGGAAGGCGAGCAGGCAGGCGAGCAAAAAGGCAAGCGAAGAAGCAAACGGGACCGCTGGCTGAAAGGCTGGTGAACTGGCGGGGACATGTGATGGCCTGGCTGGAAAGCCCCGACTCTATCGCCGGGCATTCGCCGGCCGTGCAGGACAGCGCCGCATTCGCAAGCGGCTTGTTGTGCCGATCACACGGGTTCGCCGCATCGAAATGCGGCGACCACCACGGCCGAGCGATCAGACCCCGTGGCTGCGCGCCCAGCGCACGATGTCCGCCGCGCCCATGGCACCGGGCTGGCGGGCGATCTCCCGGCCCCCTGCAAACAGGGCCAGCGTGGGAATGCTGCGGATCTGGAACCGCGCGGCCAGCGCCGGCACGGCTTCGGTGTCGACCTTGGCCAGGCGCATTTGCGGCTCGAGCTGCGCGGCGGCCTGCTCGAACGCCGGCGCCATGCCGATGCAAGGCCCGCACCAGGGCGCCCAGAAATCGACCAGCACCGGAATCTGGTTCTTGCCGATGTGGCGGTCGAACATGGCCACATCGGCCAGCGCCAGCGAATGGGCATTGAACA
>JAQGMQ010000799.1 GCA_028292305.1 Rhodoferax sp. | reverse complement strand
AGATTGGATAGCGGGGGTGATGGGGGGGGGGGTCTGCGTCGAAGCCGCGATCAGCCTTCGATCAAGGCCTGGTAGGCCCGCCGCGTGGCCGGCGTGACCGAGGCCACGAGCTGGTCGTAGGCCGTCTGGTGCCGCGCCAGCATGCGCGCCGAGGCCACCGTCTTCGACTTGCAGAACCAGTGGCAGGTGTGCTGCATCAGGAACAGCTCGGCCGACATGGTGAAGGCCTTGTCCTTGTAGCTGCGGCCCGGGTTGTCTTCGGCTGCGGCGGCGATGCCCTTGGCGTGGATCGCAAACGCCTTGCGCACGTCGAAGGTGGCGTCGGGAAACAGCCGCACGGCCTGCGGCACGGCCACGGGCAGCCGGCTCACAGGGGCTTCTTCGGCTGGCACCTGGGCAAATTCGTTGGCGAAGCGGCTGAACTGCTCGCTCAGCTGGACCTCGGTGGTGCGCAGCAGGCGCCAGATCTGTTCGCTGCGTTCGGCGTCGTGTTCACCCAGGGCGCGCAGGTAGCCCTGGGTCAGGTTTTCCATGAGCTTTTCGATCTGGTAGTTGCCCAGGTGGCTGCCGAGCAGGGCGATGCGCTGGCGTTGCTCCCGGGATTTGAGCATCTGCACGCCAAAGGCGATCAGCGCCGCGAGAATGAAAAGGTCCATAACTTTCGAAGGAGGGCGGGAATGCGGGGGGCCAAGGTCAGCGGAAGTCCGCCGGGCAGTGTGGCACCGGCTCTGCAGCCGTGCCGAATGGATGAGTTTAGTCACCTCGCGCAGCAGGGCTTGCCGGCGGCCCGATTGAACCTTGGCCGCGCACAAACCCGGCTTGCGCCACGGCCGCTTTGCACAAACAATGCGCGCTGACTTTTCCCGCAGCCGGCCGGCGATGCGGCCACACATTATTTGGAGAGACACCCCATGCAGAATTCCTTCGATTCATCGGCCACCGCGCGCCGCCGCGTGCTGCACTCGGCCACGGCCGCCGGCCTGGCGCACCTGGCGCGCCTCGGCGGTCTGGCCAGCCTCATGGCCGGCATGAGCGAGGCCGCGCTGGCCCAGGCGGCCCCGGTCGAGACGCTGAAGATCGTCACCGGTTTTGCCGCCGGTGGCACGTCCGACACCCTGTGCCGGCGCCTGGCCGTCAAGCTCGGCCCCGACTTCGCACGGACCGCGGTGGTCGAGAACCGCACCGGGGCCGGCGGCCAGATCGCGATCCAGTTCGTCAAGGCCCAGCCGGCCGACGGCACCACGATGTTGCAGACGCCCACCTCGATGCTGACCATCTACCGGCACATCTACAAGAAGCTGCCGTATGACCCGGCGGTCGATCTCACGCCGGTGTCGCTGGGCTGCGTGTTCGACTTCGGCTTTGCCGTGGGGCCGGCCGTGCCGCCCGACGTGAAGACCGTGGCCGACTTCATGGCCTGGGTCCGCGCCAACCCGACCAAGGGCAACTTCGGCTCGCCGGCCGCCGGGTCCACGCCGCATTTCATCGGCGCGCTGCTGGGCAAGAACGCGGGCGTGGAGATGCAGCACGCGGCCTACCGCGGCACCCAGCCGGCCATGCTCGACCTGCTGGGCGGCAACATCTCGGCGGTGTCCGGCCCCATCGGCGACATCACGCAGCACCTGCCCACGGGCAAGGTGCGCATCCTCGGCGTCTCGGGTGAAAAACGCAGCCGCTTCGCGCCCGACGTGCCCACGCTCGTGGAGCAAGGCCTGAAGGACATGGCCTTCAGCGAATGGTTCGCGCTGTACCTGCCGCCCAAGGCTCCGGCCGACCTGGTGGCCCGGCTCAACAACGCGGTGCGCACCGCGCTGGCGTCGAAAGACGTGGTCGACGGGCTGTCCACCTTCGGGCTGGAGGCGATGTCGTCAACACCGGGTGAATTGGCCGAGCTGGTGCGCAAGGACACGGCGCGCTGGGCGCCGATCGTGAAGCAGACCGGGTTCACCGCGGACACCTGAGGCGGGCGCGGCATGGCTGCGCAGCGGCAGCCTTTCGCTCGGCCCCAGGGCGCCGTCACGCGGCCTGTCTGCCGTGGGTGACTTCAGCGAACGGCCATGGCGGCGGCCGCCTGGGCCACGGCAAGGCTGCGCAGGGCGTGGCGTTCACGTGTCGCGGCCAGGCAGCGCGCGACGATGTGCGCGGGCGAGCTGGCTGGTGTGCCGCCGGCGAACGGGGGCTCGGGGTCGTATTCGATCTGCAGCTGGATCTGCCGCGCGGTGTCCTCATCCAGCATCAGCGCGACGGCCCGGAGCGCCATGTCGATGCCGGACGTGACGCCGCCCGACGTGATGAGGTTCCCGTCGATGCAGGTGCGGGATGCATCCTCGGTCGCACCGAACGCCGCCAGGAACTCCCTTGCCTGCCAATGGCAGGCCGCACGTTTGCCGCGCAACAGCCCGGCCGCGCCCAGCAGCAGCGAACCCGTGCAGACGCCGAGGATGAACTTCGCCCCCGCGGCCTGCCGCGCCGTGAAGGCAAGCCAGGCCGGGTCGACCATGGCGTCGTCCGTGCCCGGGCCGCCGGGCACGACCAAAATGTCGCATGGCGCCGCCGTGGCGAATGTCGCGGTAGGCAGCATGGCCAGGCCGCGGTCGGACCGCACCAGGTCCAGCGATGGCGAAACCAGGTCGATCCTGAAGCCCGGCGCCCGGGCCAGCACTTCGAAAGGGCCCGTCAGATCCAGTTGTGTCAGCGCCGGAAATAATAGAAAGTTCACCTGCATGAAAAGGCTCCTCAAAACCCAGACTTTAGAAGCCGGCCCCGCGCAGCGTGCGCCAAAAGCGGGGGCGGGTGCGCCAATCCGGGTGGCCTTTCTGGTGTTTCCGAACTTCCAGCCCATCGACCTCAGCGGGCCCTGGCAGACCTTCACCACCGCCAACGAGGAGCTGGGCCAGGCACGTTATCAGCTGTCCACATTCGGGCCGGAGCCCACCGCATCGACCAGCGACGGCGGGCTGCAGGTCCTGGTCGGTCATCCGTTGCCGACATCACTGGACTTGCGGCCGCACACCCTCATCGTGCCGGGCGGCGAAGGGGTCCACGCCGCCGCCAGGAGTCCTGAAATGCTGGAGTGCCTGCGCGCGCATGACCGCGGCACCGAGCGGACCTGCAGCGTGTGCACCGGCGCATTTCTGCTGGCGGCCAGCGGCCTGCTGGACGGGCACCGGGTCACCACCCACTGGCGCACGGCAGACCGGTTGCGCCAGCAATTCGCGCGGCTCGACGTGGTCGACGAACAGATCTTCTGCGAGAGCGGCAAATACTGGACCAGCGCCGGGGTCACCGCGGGCATCGACCTGGCCCTGGCCCTGGTGGAGCGTGATTGCGGCGTGCTGTTGGCGCAGCGGGTGGCGCGTCGTCTGGTGGTCTACCTGCGCCGCGCTGGCGACCAGCGGCAGTACAGCCAGACCCTTCGGCTGCAAGACCGGGCGGGTGCGCCGTTTGGCCCGCTGATCGAACAGATCGAGGCCAGGCTGGCGCTGCCCTGGACGGTGGACGACATGGCGCTGGCGTGCAACATGTCGCGCCGCACCTTCCAGCGCAAGTTCAAGGCAAGCTTCGGGGTGGGGCCGTCGGATGTGTTGAAAAGCCTGCGTACCGAACGCGAGCAGGCGCTGCTGACGGCAGGGCAACTGTCCAGGAAAGAGATTTCGCGTGAGGTGGGGCCGGCCCTGGCGCAGCGCTGAGGTGCACGCTCACGCAGTTCACGCCTCGGCCGGGTGAATCCCTTGCTTCGTGGTGGTCAACGCTTGAAGACCTGGCCCCAGGCCTCGCCCGGCGCCGTGTCCACACCCACCAGCTTCAGGGCCTGCCAGACCGCCATCGTCACGCTGTCGTAGATGGGTATGCCAAGCTCGGCTTCCATCTCGGCCACCAGCGGTGCGGCGGCAAAGTTGGTGCAGTAGGTGATGATCGCCTGGGGTTTGGCGCGGGCTGCCTCGCGCAGCATGGCGACGATGGTGTCGGGCGGCACGGTGGAAAACGAGAAGTTGTCCTTCAGCCCCGAATTCACCATGGCCACGCAGCCATAACCTTCGCG
>JAQGMQ010000778.1 GCA_028292305.1 Rhodoferax sp. | reverse complement strand
CCGTCCTATATCCGCAGGTTTCCGGATTCCAAACCAACGTAGCTGAGGCCAGTTATGACGTTCGGTTCCGCGCCAGAGTGCAGGAAGCCTTGGACAGCAAAAAACCTCGTGTCGCGCACGAAGAGGCCATGGCTCGGGTAAATTCAATGTTGCAGGCCAAGCGAGACGCCCGCGTAGTCTCGTAGCAGTGTGGGCCGAGCCAGTTCAACTGGAGGCCAACGGTGAAGTCGAATCTGGGGATGGAGTGAATGAGCCGGCCGAGCAGGCGGTGGCATTCGTCCCTGAACGGATCTCCTTTGGCGCTCGCTGATCATGAGATGCCGTCGGCTTCCGCCTCGAACTTCTTCGCTTGGCTCCGCATGCCGTCCGCGATAGGCGTCCAGATGCGGTCCGGGAAACCTTTGGGCAATCGTGCTTCGACGGCATCGAGGGCCACGTCAACCTGCGCGACAAGGCCCAGCATCGCCTCCCACACGGTCGGCCCACCGTTCTTGATGGCCAGGTCATGCCAGTGGCGGGCGCGGATGCCATAGATGTCGTAGTGCGTGTTTTTCGACCGCAGTGCCATGGCCAGGCGCACGTCGCGCAGGTGTAGTTGTCCACGCCCCTTCCCGACATACGGCCAGACCGACAGCACGTCGTACAAGGGCGTCATTTCGTAGGTGTTGCCCTGCCGCAGGAAGATTGAGAAGTTCTTGGCATGTCCGTCGGGCGCAGCCATCAGCCAGAAGGCCAGCTGGGCCAGCTGGAAGGCCATCCGGTCCGTGGC
The DNA here is from genome assembly GCA_028292305.1 of Rhodoferax sp. Classification (GTDB taxonomy): domain Bacteria; phylum Pseudomonadota; class Gammaproteobacteria; order Burkholderiales; family Burkholderiaceae_C; genus Rhodoferax_B. The sequence goes on along the minus strand of JAQGMQ010000778.1, from coordinate 8,633 downwards.
GGCGTCCGCGCTGCCAGCCAGCAACGACAGGCCCGCAGCAATGGACGGACCGCCGTCGTCTTCGTATTTCAGTCGCGGGGGCAGGCCAAGTGCCTGGCAGAAATCCTCCTGGGGTAACCGGGCGATCCACCCGCCATCGTCCATCCATTCCCGGTCGAAGCGCTCCACGATCAGCGCGCGCTGGTCCTCGAAACTGGCCATTGCGGTGTGGGCCATCGGCAGGCCGAGCGCTTGGACGATCTGGGCGCACAGCCATTCGTTCTCCACCGAGTCGAACATGTCCACCCGGCTCGTGTTGGCAATCACCCCGAGCGGAAGCTTGAAGATGTGGGTGCTCGGGGTCGCGCCGAGCGGACGGCACCATTGGCCCTTCACCTGTGTGAAGGCGGTTTTTTCCTGCGCCCCGGCGAGCGATATCCGGAAGGCCGGAGCCTCGTCGCCAGGGCGCATGTGCGGATCGGCGGGAACCGCAAGCAGAGCCTGGGCGACTTCCGCTTCGGTCAGCGCTTGGCACTCGACACGGTCCCATCCGTCCGGTGTGCTGCCTTCGGGCAGCAACTGCACAGCGCCGACGCAGTCACGGCCGATGGCTTCCAGCAATGAAAAGGCGTCCAGCGTTCGGGTCTTGAAGCGCCGTGCTATGCGCTCTCGGATGCGTTCGTTGTCAGGCAGCAGATTGTCGAAGTAATTTGCGACCACCTCGCCCTTGATCTCCAAGGCGCGTGTGATCGGCAGCGACAGGGACAGGGGCCGCGACTTCCGGGACTCCAGCCAGGAGGGTGCGTACGTGAAGCTGTGGGTGCCGCGGGTAACTTGCCAGGTTCCGACCCATTCGCCGTTCATCCAGGCATTGAGTGCGGCCATTACCAGGAGCCCTTTTTGGGGCGGATGATGAAGTTGCGCCGCGACCTGGGTGTGACGTCCATTTGTGGGTTGGCGTCCCGGAGCGCCTGGGCGTCGGATGAGGCTTTGACGTCGCTGCGGCTGACGACAACAGACTTCGGCGGGTACCCGCCTGCGCCGGTCAGTGGCTGTGCACGCTGGCCACCGGTGGGTGTCTTGACATCAAGGCGCGGTACGGACTTGTTATTCTGGGTGATGTTGGGTGCTTGGGACGCAGGCGACTTGGCTCCCCCAGCAACCCGGTTCTCTGCGCCGTTGATGTCATCGTCGCGCAGCAACATCGAGGCGCGCAGTGCGGACAGCAGCTTCATCAGTTGGTCGACGCTGACGACGCCGGGGTTGTTCTCGATCTCTGCGATCCGGGCCTGCCCAACCCCGAGCAATTGACCTAGTGCGGCTTGCGTCAGGCCGCGGGCCTTCCGAAGCGCGCGCAGGTGCTCACGGAGTTGGCTGGGGAAGTGGACAGGAAAGTTCATGCAGCTTAGCTATTGGAAGCCAATATACATGCTATGACCAATAAATTCAACTTACTGGCTTTGGTGCATTTTATGTCAATACGTGCCAAGGCCAATATTGACGCAGCAATCGTGACCGCATTGGGCGTAGCCCAGCGTGCTTCAGGAGTGCGTCATTGCCTCCGAGCACAGTGGTTCGATCCCACATGCTTCTTCGGACAGTCTGGTGTGCCTTGGTCGCACTCCAATGCTGGTACAGCCGCAGCAAATCTCGCCGCGTCGCCGACACCTCCAGCACCCATCGCGCGCGCCGGCCCCACTCCCGCAAACACACCCCCCGCTCAATCCATACTGATCTTCTGCTCCCTGATCACCGTCGACAGTTGCTCCGCCTCACCGACCAGCAGCTTGCGAAACTCGGGGGTTTCCATGGCGATCGGTTCGGCGCCGAGGTCGGCGTAACGGGCTTTCAGCGTCGCGTTGGTCAGCGCCTTGGCGAGTTCGCGGCTCATGCGGGACAGGATCTCGGGGGGCATGCCGTTGGGGGCCCACATGCCGAACCAGATGTCGAGGTCGGCGCCAGAAAACCTTGCTCGGTCACCGTCGGCACGTCGGGGAAGAACGGCGAGCGGTGCGCGCTGACGACGCCCAGCAGCTTGACCTTGCCGGTGCGACTGTGCGGGAAGGCGATGCCCGGGTCGCAAACGAAGTCGGCCTGGCCCGACATCACGTCCATCAACGCTGGAGACGACCCGCGGTACGGGATGTGCGTGATCGACGTGCCGGTGGGCTGCTTGAACAGCTCGCAGGCCAGGTGCGGCGGCGTGCCCGAGCCGGACGAGGCATACGACAACGTGCCGGGCCTGGCCTTGGCCAGTGCGACCAGCTCGCGGATGTCGCGGGCGGCGATCTGCGGCTTGGCGATCAGGTACATCTGGGTGCGGCCCACGCTGCCCACCGGCGTGAGGTCGCGCGAGGGCAGGATGTTCGACTTGAACAGTGAGGGGTTGGCGGTCTCCACCGATGTCGGCCGACCATGAAGGTGTAGCCATCGGACATTGCGCGGGACACGTCGGATGCGGCTCAGCGGTTGAGGCTCAACTCGCGTTCTTCCATGGTTCTTCCCGTACTCACTTGGCGCCTTCAAGCAGCATCTCGCGCAGCCTGAATTTCTGGATCTTTCCGGAGGGAGTGGTGGGCATGGCGTCGCGCACAACGATGCGCTCCGGGATGTATTGCGCCGCCACTTTCTCTGCCTTCAAAAATTGAATGATCGACGCCAGGTCGACGCTGCGCCCGGGCCGCGGCACCACCACCGCGCAGGCCCGTTCACCTAGGCGTTCGTCGGGATAGGCCACCAGCGCGGCCATGGCGATGTCGGGGTGCCGGTACAGCAGCGACTCGATCTCGACCACCGGAATGTTCTCGCCGCCGCGGATGATCACGTCCTTGCTGCGGCCGGTGATGCGGATGTAGCCTTGCGCGTCGATGCGCGCCAGATCGCCGGTGTCCAGCCAGTCGTCGGCGTCGGTGGCGTTCAGGTGCGGCCGCCGCAGGTAGCCGCCGAAGTTCGAGCACGAACGTGCCAGCAGCCGGCCGGGCTGGCCCAGCGGCAACACCTGGCCCAGATCGTCGACCACCTTGAGTTCGGCGCCGGGCAGCGCTAGGCCATCGGTGGTGACGGCACGTGCATCGTCGTCGTCCAGCAGGATGGTGGTGACGGCGCCGTTCTCGGTCATGCCCCAGGCCGACACGATCTTGGTGCCGAGCACCTTGCGCGCCTGCTCCACCAGCGGTCCCGGGATCGGCGCGCCCGCGCACAGGAAGGTCCGCAGGCTCGGCAACGCGCTGCCGGTTTCGGCCACGGTGCGGGCCAGGTCGGTGAGGAACGGCGTGGAGGCCATCGTGAAGCTGGCGCCCTCGGCGCGAATGAGTTCGATGGCGCGCACCGGGTCCCACAGGTCCTGCAGCACCACGCTGGCCTTGAGCATGACCGGCATCATCAGGCCGTACATGAACCCGGTCTGGTGCGCCATGGGCGAGGCCATGAAGACCACGTCGTCGGCGCCCAGGCGCAGGCGCTGCGCATACGGAATGATGTTGGCCATCGTGGTGTTGGCCGAATGCATCACGCCCTTGGGCTCGCCCGTGGTGCCCGAGGTATAGATCATCTGCGTGATGTCGTCCGGCCCGGGCCGGCTGCGCGTCAGGATGTCCTGCGCGTCGGGCTGGTTCTCCCAGTCGGGGCCACTCAGCAGGGCGTCGAAACTGTTCGCCCCCGCGCCATTCACCACCACGATCTGCCGGAGGTGGGGCAGCGATGGCTGCAGCGCCGTCACCATCTGCTCGAAGTCGAAACCGCGAAATGCCTTCGGCACGATCACCACGCTGGCTTCGCCGTGTTTGAGCATGAACGACAGCTCGCGCTCGCGGAAAATGTGCATCAGCGGGTTCATCACCGCGCCGATGCGCGAGCAGGCCAGGTAGGCCACCGTGAACTGCCACCAGTTGGGCAACTGGCAGGCCACCACGTCGTTGCGGCCCACGCCCAGGCGCGACAGCCCGACGGCAACGCGGTCGGCCATGCGCGCCAGCTCGCGGTAGGTGAAGCGTGTGGTCACGCCCTGCTCCATCTGCACCGCGGTCAGTGCCAGCTTGTCGGGAAACGCGGCCAGGCAGTCGTCCAGGTCGTCGTTGATGGTGCGCTCGTGCCACAAGCCCTGTGCCAGCATGCGGGCGCGGCGCGGCGGAAGCAATAAGGCGTCGAATTGCATGGATCTGTCTCCTGTTGTGGTGCTTGCGTTGCGGTGCCGTGGGGATGGACTCAGGCCGGCACGGCGCCCCGGCCGGCGCGGGTGCGGGCGACGATGGTCTTCATGATCTGCGCGGTGCCGTCGCCGATCTGGAAGCCCAGCACGTCGCGCAGGCGCTGCTCCATCACGCCGCGGTCGTAGCCGCCATGGCCGAACATCAGCAGGCATTGGTGCACCGTGTCGTAGGCCAGCTTGGGCGCCCACCATTTGCACATCGCGGCTTCGGCGGTGTGCGGCGCGCCGCGGTCTTTGAGCCACAAGGTTTGCAGGCACAGCAGGCGCGCGGCCGTCACCTGGGTGTCGAAATCGGCCAGCGGATGCGACACCCCCTGAAACGCCGACAGCGGCTTGCCAAACGCCTGCCGCTGGGCCACGAAGTCCCAGGTTTCGTCGAGCGCGGCGCGGGCCACGGCCAGCACCTGCAGACCGATCAGCGCCCGCGAAAAGTCGAAGCCCTGCATCACCTGCACGAAGCCCTTGTTTTCTGCCCCCAGCTGGTGGTTCAGCGGCACACGCACGTTCTTGAAGAACAGCGAGCCGCGGCCGATCGCGCGTTGGCCATGGCAGTCGAAGCGGCTGCGGGTCACACCGGGCAGGTCCATCGGCACCAGCAGTGCGGTGACGCCGTGGGCGGCCGAGGCGACCGAGCCGGTGCGGCCGAAGACCACCGCCGCATCGGCCTGGTCGGCGGCTGAAATGGACGTCTTCTCGCCGTTGATCACATAGGCATCACCGACGCGCTCCATGCGCAGGCGCAGGTTCGCGGCGTCGGAGCCACCACGTGGCTCGGTCAGCGCGATGGCGAACAAGGCCTCGCCGCGCGTCAGCTTTTGCAGCCACGGCTGGACGACTTCGGGCTGGCCGTGCTGCGACAGAATCTGGCCATTCAGCGAGGCGAGCAGGTTCACATAGGACATGCTGAGATCGGCCCGCGCGATCTCTTCGTGGATCACGCCCGCGGCCAGGCTGCCCAGGCCCTGGCCGCCGTGGGCTTCGGGCAACTCGGGCGCAATGAAGCCCATCTCGCCCATCTCGCGCATCAGGCTGCGCTCGAGCACGCGGGTCTTGTCGCGCTCCAGAAAGCCGGGCGCGATGCGCTCGGTGGCAAAGCGTCGCGCATGTTCGCCCAGCGCGGTCAGGTCTTCATCGATATACGGGTTCATGGCAGCTTGTCTCCATCTGCGCCGGCCCCGACACCAGCAGTGTGAGGCTGCGCCATTTCTATTTTTTTATTGGGCGTTGCCGGGCGGCGGTCGAGCCGCCACCGATCGGCTACGGCATGTCTACCGGGCGAATTTGCGGAAGTCGGGCTTGCGCTTTTCCTTCAGGGCGGCCACCCCTTCACGCGACTCCTCGGTGTCGTAATACAGCTTGAGCGCGTACATGCCCAGGCCCGCAATGCCGGCCTGGTGCGCGGTGTCGGCGTTGAAGCTGCGCTTGGCGATGGCCAGGGCCGTGGGGCTGCGTTCGCAGATTTCTTCAGCCCACTTCTGCACTTCGTCGTCGAGCTGATCGTGCGGCACCACGGCGTTGGCCAGGCCCATGGCCACGGCCTCGGCACCGCTGTAGCGCCGGTTCAGGTACCAGATCTCGCGCGCCTTCTTCTCGCCCACGACACGCGCCAGAAACGCCGTGCCATAACCCGGGTCGACCGATCCCATCTTCGGGCCCACCTGGCCGAAGATGGCTTTCTCGGAGCAGATGGTCAGGTCGCAGATGGTGCACAACACGTTGCCGCCACCGATGGCGAAACCCTGCACGCGCGCAATCACCGGCTTGGGCACGTTGCGGATCGCGTCGTGCATTTCCTCCATCGGCAGGCCGATGGTGCCGCGGCCGTCGTAGTTGCCGTTGTGGGCCGACTGGTCACCACCGGTGCAGAACGCGCGGTCGCCGGCGCCGGCCAGCACGATGGCGCCCACGCCGCGGTCATAGCCCGCGCGGTTCATGGCCTTGATGAGTTCGTCGCAGGTCTGCCCGCGAAATGAATTCATCTTCTCGGGCCGGTTGATGGTGATCCAGGCGACGCCGTTGCGCACCTCGTAAAGGATGTCTTCGTATTCCATGCTGGGTTCCTTGAATGAAAAGAAGGGCGGTCAGCCGTTCATCGTCAGCCCGCCAGAGACGCTCAGCACCTGGCCGGTGACGAAGGCGGCGTCGTCGCTCGCGAAGAACAGAATCGCGCCGGGCAGGTCGTTCGGTTGGCCGATGCGCCCGAGCGGAATGGCGCGTGTGAACGCCTCCATCAGCTTCTCGGGATTGCCCGCGCCTTCCTTGTAGTCGGCGAACAAAGCGGTGTCCGTCGGCCCCGGGCACACCACGTTGACCGTGATGCCGTGGCGTGCATGTTCACGGGCGATGGTCTTGGAGAACGCCACCAGGCCGCCCTTGCAGGCCGCGTACACCGCTTCGCCCGATGAGCCGACGCGCGCCGCGTCGGACGCAATGTTCACGATGCGCCCCGCCCTGCGCGCCGCCATGCCGGGCAGCACGGCGTGGTGCATGTGCAGCGCGCCCGTCAGGTTGATCGCGATCAGCTTGTCCCACTGGGCCGGCTCGGTCTTGGTGAAGGGTTTGAACACGTCCCAGCCGGCGTTGTTGACGAGCACGTCGATCGGGCCGAGGCCTTGCTCCGTATGCTGCACCGCCTTGTCGACGCTGGCGCGGTCGGTGATGTCGCAGCGAAAAGCCTGCGCCCGCCCACCCTCTTCCCGGATGCCGGCGGCGACCTTCTCGGCCGCCTCGCCGTTCAGGTCGTACACGGCGACACTGGCGCCTTCCAGCGCGAACCGCCGACAGGTGGCCCCGCCGATGCCGCCGCCGCCGCCCGTGACCACCACCGTCTTGTTGTCGAATCTGTTCATCCGTTCTCCGTCAGGTTGGAAGCTTGTTATCGTGGACGTCCCATGGCTTGCACATCCGCGCTATTTAAGTAAACATGTTGTCTTATTATCCGATTGAGAAATTTTCGGTGCAAGACTTCGGCCTATCTAAAAATTCATCGTTAACCCTATGAAATCGCAAGACGCAGCCAGGATGGAACTGGCCAACCGAGTGTTTTTCCGCCTGTATCAATGCGCAAACATGTTGCATAAAACCGGCACCAAGGCGGTCGAAGCCGAGGGCCTGACGACGCAGCAATGGGCGGTGCTGGGCGCGTTGTCCAGGCCCGCTGCCAGCGGAGGCATGAGCGTGGGCGATCTGGCCCGCTACCTGAAGGTCAGCAGGCAGAATTTGTCCGGCCTGCTGAGCCGCATGGAACGCGACGGGCGCATCCAGACGGTGGCCGACGAGCGCGACCGCCGCTCGCGCCTGGTGTCAACCACGGCCGCGGGGCTGCGGGTATGGCAGGACGAAGCCTTGCCCAAAATCCATGGGTATTACGGGCAGGTGCTCGAAGGCTTTTCGGTGAACGACATCACCCACACCCTGCATTACCTGCTCAAGCTGCTGGAGAACATGCAGGTGGTCGACACGCGCCAGGGCGGTGGCGACGACGTGGCTCAAGGGGCCGGCAACGAGGGCTGACGCAGCCCGCCAACGGCTGCGTGGGGCGCTGCGGCTGCAGGCTCAGCCAGCATCCTTCGCAGCCCGGCTCCAGGCATTGTTCTCGTCGACGATGCGCTTGACCATGGCCATGAATCGGGTGCGGTCGGCCTGGGGCAATGGCGCCAGCATGCGGTCCTGGGCGCGCAGCATCGCGGGCATCACGCTTTGCAGCAGCTTCTTGCCTGCCGGCGTGACGCTCAAGAGGCGCACACGTTTGTCTTCCGACGACACCTTGCGCTCGATCAGTTCACGGCTCTCCAGGCGGTCGACCACGGCACCGATGGTCGACGTGTCCAGCCCGATCCGGCCCGCCAGCGTGCGCTGGTCCAGCCCCGCCTGTTTCGACGCGGCAAACAGCAACGCGAACTGCACCGGCGTGATGTTCACGTCTTCCGTTTCATCCATGAAGATGCCGACCGCAATCTGCTGGAGCCGTCGGATGTAGTGGCCCGGAAGGTCGTCCAGCCCATTGACGGGCAACTGAGTCGTCATTGCAGAGTTTCTTCCAGGGTTTGTACTTAGGGCCAGACCAAAATTGTATCCTTACACTTATAATCAGTGCACTGACGATAAGTGCACGTATTTAAATCACGAAGCACAAAATGCGCCCTGGACCAGCCCTCCGCGGGGCTTGCTCATCTGCCGCCCATGGCATCCATGGCGCCCCACCGAGGAAAGCGAGTCAAAAATGCAGTTCCATCTCAACGGTTTCAAGCCTGGCGATCCCGAGGTTGCCACCGCATCGGCTCACGCCGCCCCCCCATCGGATGCGGTGCCCCGGGAGGTGGACGTCCTCATCGTGGGCTGCGGCCCCGCGGGCCTGACGCTGGCGGCGCAGTTGTCCGCCTTTCCCGGCATCCGCACCTGCATCGTCGACCAGAAGGAAGGCCCTCTGCAGATGGGCCAGGCCGAC
>JAQGMQ010000732.1 GCA_028292305.1 Rhodoferax sp. | reverse complement strand
AAAGAGTGGTTCGGGTGTGTCGTAACAACCATCCTATCAATCCATGGCCGGCCACCCTTTTTAGGCCGTCCAATCAAAGACTTACGGCGCTGACTTCTCGTCGCGCGGCTTAAGTAAGTGCCATTCCATTTAGAGGGGGTGGGGACGGGTCAGGATACCGAAACCGGACGCGTCGCTGCGCTTGCTACCCGGTCTTGCTCCCTCTCCCGCGTGCGGGAGAGGGCTGGGGTGAGGGTGGTGATTGACGTCCCTGCGCGCCACACCGACCCTCACCCTAACCCTCTCCCGCACGCGGGAGAGGGAATAAGTCAACGCTCGCCGACACGGTCGCCCGCCTAGCCGCGCGCCCGGTATCCGGGCTTCTACTTCGGCAAGGCGTACGCGATCACATAGTCCCCCGTCTTCGTGCCCAGCGACCCGTGCCCCCCTGCTACCACCAGCAGATATTGCCGCCCATCCGCTCCCAGATAACTCATCGGCGTGGCTTGCCCTCCTGCCGGCAGCCGGCTCTGCCAGATTTGTCTGCCATTGCTGACATCGTAGCCGCGCACGTAATAGTCGATCGTGCCCGACAGAAACGCCACGCCGCCCGCCGTCATTACCGGCCCGCCCAGATTGGGCACACCCATGCGGAAAGGCACGGGCAGTGGCGCCTGGTCTCGCACGGTGCCGTTCTTGTGCATCCAGGCCAACTTGCCGGTGCGCAGATCGGCGCCGGCCACGTAGCCCCATGGGGGTTGCTGGCAGGGGATGCCGAGCGGGGATAGGAAGGCGCTGAGCTTCACCGCGAAGGGCGCACCGAAGTTTTCGTTCAGCGCGGGCAGGCTGCCCTTGGGGTTGCCCTGGTTCTGCACCATCAGCGACGTGGCGTCCGGGCGCGGCACGAGTTGCGAGGTGAAGGCCAGGTAGGTGGGCGTGGCGAACACCATCTGCCGCTGCGGGTCGATGGCCACGCCGCCCCAGTTGAACACGCCGAAGTTGCCCGGGTAGATCAGCGAGCCCTGGGTCGATGGCGGGGTGAACCGGCCCTCGTAACGCAGTTGGTGGAAGGCGATGCGGCAGGCCAACTGGTCGAACAGCGTGACGCCCCACATGTCGGCGCCGGTCAGCTTTGGCGGGTCGAAGGAGAGGGCCGAGCGTGGTTGCGTGGGTGCGGACTTGTCGCCCGCGGCAGCACCCTGCGGCGCGGCGACTTCGGTGACGGGCAGCAGCGGCGTGCCGGTGCGGCGGTCGAGCACGAAGATCTCGCCTTGCTTGGTGGCCTGCACCAGCGCGGGCACGGTGGCGCCGTTGAGCGTCAGGTCGACGAGGCCGGGCTGTGCGGGCACGTCGTAGTCCCACAGGTCGTGGAGCACGGTCTGGAAATGCCAGCGCACCTGGCCGGTGGCGAGGTCGAGCGCGACAACAGCGGTCGAATATTTCTCGACCGATGGGCTGCGGTTGCCGCCCCACTGGTCGGGCGGCTGGTTACCGAGTGGCACGTAGACCAGGCCCAGCGTTTCGTCGACGCTCGAGACCGACCAGCTGTTCGGCGAATTCGCCGTGTAGCTCTCGCCGGGCGCGATGGGCGCGGTGGCGTCGGGGTTGCCAGAATCCCAGTTCCACACCAAGGCCCCGGTCTCGATGTCGAACGCGCGGATCACGCCCGACTGCTCCTTGGTCGACACGTTGTCGAGCACGGTGCCGCCGACGATCAGCAGCTGGCGCGTCACCACCGCGGGCGAGGTCGAATAGTAGGCGCCGGGCTTCAGGTTGGGCATGTGCGCCCACAGATCGATCTGGCCACGGCCGGCGCCAAAGCTGCTGCAGACCGCGCCGGTGTCGGGGTTCAGCGCGATCACGCGGCCGTCGGCGGTGGGCATGAACAGCTTGGCCGGGCAATTAGGCGTGCTGCGCGCGCTGGCCGCGGCCTGGGGCAGCGTCGGCTGGTTGGATGTGGCGGGCGGCGCGGCTGGGGTCGCCGACGCGGGAGCTGCCGTGCCCGGTGCCGGCGGCGGCTGGTACGAGAGGCCGCGGCAGGTGAGGTGCTGCAGCGCCAGTTCGCTCTGGATCTGCGGGTCGTAGCGCCACAGTTCGGCGCCGGTGGTGGCGTCGAGCGCGATCACCGACTGGTGCGGCGTGCACAGATAAAGGCTGTTGCCCACCTTGAGCGGCGTCACCTGGAAGGTGGTTTCTTCCGGGTCGCCGGGGTGGCCGCGCATGTCGCCGCTGCGGTATTGCCAGGCCACCTTCAGGCCGTCGACGTTTTGCGGCGTGATCTGGCCGAGCGGCGCATAACGCTGGCCGTAGGGTGTGCCGCCATAGGCGCGCCACTCGCCTGAGGGCGCACTCGATGCGTAGGCCGGGCCGGCCGCCGCGGCCGCGGGCAGGCTGCCCTCGACCCGGTGCGCGTCGTGGAACCACGAGGCCACGGACACCGCGGCGAACAGGCCCAATGCGGTGGTGAGCGCGGCCCGTGCACCGGTCGGGCCGAGTTTGTCGGCGGCCAATGGCCGCTTCACCCAGCGCGTCAGCAGCAACAGGCCGAGTACAAAGATCACATCGTTGCGCGCGGCCAGCGGCCACCAGTCGAGTCCGCTTTCCCACAGCGACCAGAGCAGCGTGGCCAACGCCAGCGCGGCGTACACCCACAGCGCCAGCCGCTTGTGTTGCACCAGCAGGACGCCGCTGGCCACGAAGCCGATGGCGGCCACCAGGTAGAACCACGAACCGCCGAGCGCGATGAGCCACGCGCCACCGGCCCCGAGACCAAGGCCGACCAGAATCAAGAGCGTACCCAGCAGCAACGGCAGCAGGGGACGGCGCGGCGCTGGCGCAACGCGGACCATCGGCGCGGGCCGCGAGAACCGCGATGAGCCTGGCTTCAGCGCGCCCGGCCGCGAGCGCGGGCGCAGCGGGCCGGGAACACTGCCGTTGCCGGTGGCGGGACGTGAAGGTGGAAATGGACGATCGTTTCTGGGCACGGCACCTCCGGCGGACGGCTATTGACAGGCTTCGCACAAACCATGCGCCCATGCGGCGGGCGGCATGTTGGGCGCGTGCGGACTCAGCGTTCAGGTCTCCACCAGGCACAACTTAACGAAGCGGCAGGGCCGTGTCTGTAGGACGCGCTCCAGGTGTTTTTGACTCTCCCTTGCGGTTCACGCTGATACCGTAGCCCGGTTTTTTTTGCGTGTCCACCGTCAGCGTTGGACCATGCTGACGCGCGTTTTCACGGATGAGCCACGATACCGCCACCAGAGCCGGGCCGAGCCGACGCGGGTGGACGTGCAATAGTTTGCAAGCGTCGGGCTCCGCGGATGCGCGAGGTCCGCGGCCCGGTCACATAAGGTCACAACCACAGCGCTCTGTTGGCGGCATCATCGTCACCAGACCCGCTCTTTCACCACCTGGAGACACCGCCATGGCTGTTCAACCGTATCTGTTTTTTGAAGGCCGCTGCGAAGAGGCGCTGAACTTCTATGTGAAGGCCATCGGCGCCGAAGTCGTCATGCTGATGCGCTACAAGGAAAGCCCGGATCCCGGCTCCAGCCCGCCCGGCGCGGGGGAGAAGGTGATGCATGCCAGCCTGCGCGTCGGCGACGCCATGGTGATGGGGTCCGACGGGCGTTGTTCGGGCAAGCCGAACTTCAGCGGCTTCGCCCTGTCGCTGACCGCGCGCGACCCGGGTGAAGCCGGGAAATTCTTCAGCGCCCTGGCCGACGGCGGGCGCGTCGAGATGCCGCTGACCAAGACTTTCTTTTCCGAAAGCTTCGGCATGCTGAGCGACCAGTTCGGTGTGATGTGGATGGTGATGGTCGAGCCTGCGGCGGCGTAACGCTTTCCGCGGCGCGGGTGCGCCGAGCGCACCGGTGCGAGCACCCGGCGCCGTGGTCAGGCTGAGCCGCGGCGCCATCGTCGACCGGGCGGCGTCAACCGCCGCTGACATTCAGCCGCGGGCCAGCTTCAGCCGTGGGCCGGGCTTGGCGGCCAAGTTTTTTCGTGCGACGGACGGTGCGGCAAATGCCGGCGTTGCAACCCGGGGCGGCGCGTGTGGGTGCGTTGGGTCCGGCCCGGCTTGGGTCGCCGACAGCTTGAACACCGACACCACGTTGACCAGCTCATCGGCCTGCGCGCTCATGCTCGACGCCGCGGCGGCCATCTCTTCGACAAGCGCCGCGTTCTGCTGGGTGGTGTGGTCCATCTGCACCACGGCTTCACCCACCTGCTCCACGCCCTGGCTCTGCTCGGTGCTGGCGGCACTGATCTCACCCATGATGTCGGTCACGTGCCGGATCGACTGCACCACCTCGCTCATGGTGGTGCCGGCCTGGTCCACCAGTTGGCTGCCACGCTCGACCCGGCCGACGCTGTCCGAGATCAGGTTCTTGAT
>JAQGMQ010000714.1 GCA_028292305.1 Rhodoferax sp. | reverse complement strand
GTTCGTAGCAGCGGGCGCCGTCTTCGGTGAGCTTCATCGCGTGGGTGGAGCGCTGCAGCAGCCGCAGGCCGAGCGAACGCTCCAGCGCCTGCAGCCGGCGGCTCACGGTGGGCTGGGTGGCGCCCATCTGCAGCGCCGCGGCCGAGAGGGTGCCGGCCTCGACGATGCGCACGAAGGTCTGCATCAGCTCGATGCGGTCGGGGGCGTTGGTCTTGTTGCTGGTCTTGTTGCTGGTCATGTGCGGAGCCCGGGTTGGCGGTGGCGTTGGCGGCGCTCTTCATGCGCGCTGCGTATAACAATTCTGCCCGATGCCCGTCTTCACGCGGCTGGCCTGAACGCAGACACTCCATCCATCCGCAAAAACCAGGGTTTCCACCATGTCGACCGCCACACTTACGCATCACCACACACCGCAGCACGCCATGCGGCCTGCGCTGGTCTTCCTGCTTGCCACCGGCGCCGGCCTGGCCGTTGCCTCGCTCTATTACAGCCAGCCGATGCTGGGCGTGCTGGCCGGCCAGTTCGACGCCACGCCGGCCACCATCGGCCTGGTGCCCACGCTCACCCAACTCGGCTACGCGCTCGGCATCCTGTTGCTGGCGCCGCTGGGCGACCGCTACGACCGCCGCCGCATCATCCTGGCCAAGGCCGCCGTGCTGGTGGTGGCGCTGCTGATGGCGGCCGGGGCGCCCAGCCTGCCGGTGCTGATGCTGGCCAGCCTGGCCATCGGCCTGTCGGCCACGCTGGCCCAGGACATCGTGCCCGCGGCCGCCACGCTGTCGCCCGAAGTGCACCGCGGCAAGACGGTCGGCACGGTGATGACCGGCCTGCTGCTCGGCATCCTGATGTCGCGCGTGGTCTCGGGCTTCGTGGCCGAACACGCCGGTTGGCGCTCGATGTTCATGGCCGCGGCGGTGAGCATCGCGCTGCTGGGCGCGGCGCTGTGGCGTGGTCTGCCGAAGTTTGCGCCCACGACCACGCTGAGTTACGGCGCCCTGATGGCGTCGCTGGCCGGCCTGTGGGTGCGCCACCCCGGCCTGCGCCGGGCCGCGCTGTCGCAGGGCTTGCTGAGCGTGGGCTTCAGCGCGTTCTGGTCGACCCTGGCGGTGATGCTGCATGCCGCGCCGTTCCACCTGGGCAGCAGCGCCGCCGGTGCCTTCGGCCTGGCCGGTGCCGCCGGCGCCCTGGCCGCGCCACTGGCCGGCCGCCTGGCCGACCGCAAGGGCCCCGAAGTCGTGACCCGGCTCGGCGCCGCCTTGGTGACCGGCGCGTTCGTGGCCATGGCCATCGGCCCCGACCAGCTGTGGCTGATCGCCGCCGGTGCGGTGGTGTTCGACCTGGGCGTGCAAGCCACGCTGATCGCCCACCAGACCATCATCTACAGCCTGGAGCCGGCAGCCCGCAGCCGCCTGAATGCGATCCTGTTCGTGGTGGTGTTCATCGGCATGGCCAGCGGCTCATGGCTGGGCAGCCTGGTGCTGGCGCAGTTCGGCTGGCAGGGCGTGTGTGTGATGGCGGCGCTGGCCGGTCTGGCGGCCCTGGGCGTGCGGATGATGCCGCATCGAAAGAACGCCTGAGGGGGCAAGGATATCCCTACTGCGCGGACCCCTCTCGCACCTGCGGCCTTCACCGTGCACGGGTACGGCTGCGGTCCTCGGCGCGACCTTGGCCCGCTCGCTACGAGATATCCGCGCCCTCTCGCGCCGTTCGAATTGCATAGGCGCTGCTATCGATGCGATTGGGTTCCAGAAGCCCGACGCCTCAGCCACTCGTCCGCCACATCGCCCATGTGCCTGGCCGCACCGCTGCGCACCCAGGCCATGAAGTCACGGTCGAAGCGGAAGTCGTCGCCGCACTCCTGCCGCAGAAACCGCCGCACGTTCTGCGTGTTCCTGTAGTCCTTGTCCAGCGGCGTGGTGCGTGTGATGGCGCCGCTGTGCCAATCGAAATCCATGGTCAAACCTTCAACGGATTCAGGCTCCGCCATGATCCGCATTCTGCCCTCTGCGGCAATGCCGATTGAAGTCGAGACGCTGATCCACGCGGTGCGTGGCGTGTTGGCAAGCTACTTCGGCACCACCTCGAATGCCATGAATTGCGTCACCTGGTTGTCCGCAAAATTGTTGTCGGCCACCAGCACCAGGCTGCGGTGGCCGTTGGCCAGGCGCGGGCCCCAGGAGATGCCTTCGATGTTGTCGATCTTCACGCCCTGGTAGACGATGGGCATCTCGAGCAGCAGCTCGCGCTTCATCGGTTTGTAGCTGGCGCCGACCAGGCTCTTCAGGCCTTGCACGTCGGTGGTGTCGGCTTCGATGGTGGTCAACACCAGGCGGATCGTGTTGCCCACGCCATCGGCAAAGGCGCGCTCAATGGCGATGAATGTGTTGTCCGACACGGCCAGCAACTCGGGCAGGCCGTTGTCGGGCGCAAAGGCGCCGGTGGCGGCCTTGTCGACGGGGATCTTCGGCAACTGGTAGGCATATTGCGCCGTGGTCTTCGCGCTGACCGGATCGAGCTTCAGCACCCGCACCACACTGCCCGCAGCCAGGCTGGTGATGGGGCCGTCTTCGATCAGCGCGTCTTCGTTGGCGGTGTAGACCGTGCCGTTGGGCGCCACCGCCAGGGCTTCGAACAGCTTGTTGCTGCGCGCGCCGGTGGTGGTGTTGTCCACGTAGTTGAACGCGGCCGGCGTGTCGAAGCTGCGCACGAACGTGCCGTCGGTCTGGACCTCGCGCACGAAGGGCTGGAACAGGTTGGTCGGGCTGGTGTAGTTGCCTTCGCTTGAAATGGAGAGGTTGCCGTTGGGTGCCACGCGAATGCCTTCCGGGTCGGCCGTGCGCGTGGTGCCCGACAGGTTGTTGCCGTCCGGCCCCTTGATGGTGACCATCTTGTCGATGCGCACGCTGTTGAATGCGCCGGCGTCGAAATCAATGGCCAGGTTGTAGAAGCGCGGCGTGCCGCGTTCACCGCCGCGCTCGTCCGAGATCGCCCAGTAGCTGCCGTCCGGCGCGCGGTCCAGCCCCGAGATACCGCCGAACTCCACGCCCTGGTACAACGTCTTGGTCTTGATGGCGTAGTCGCCGATCAGGCGCAGCGAGCCGATGGTCTCGCTGCCGCCGTCACCACCGCCGCAGCCTGCGAGCAGCAAGGCCAGTGCGAATGTGCAGAAGCCAGACCCGATGTTGCGTGCGGCCTGTGGGTTGGTGTTGTGCATGGGCTTCGCGTCCGTGGTTGGAAACGGCCGACTGTAGGAAGCGGGGATGACGGTGTGATGACTTGGGGCAACTGGCAACAGCCGCATTCGACATTTGATTGCGCCGCGCGACAACGCAGACTCGACAGGCAATGCCGCACCGAGTGGAAGTTGGCTCTGGCCCGAAGTTGTCGCTCGCCCTTACGGAACAGGAGACCAGCCGTGCGTATCTTGTTTGCCGCGCCATGGAACGGCGCGGTTGAGCGGTACGCGCGGTTGCGTCCACGTGGCCGGACCGGGTCGACTCCGCGTTGCCCGGCACGCGGTGCGCCATCGAGCCGCGTGCCGGGGAGCGCGCCCCCCGGTCGCCTTCGGCGTTGAAACGACGGCCGGCTGATGGTTACTGGATCAGGAATCCCAGGGGAAGCAGCGGCCCCACGGGGAACAGATCGAAGGTGTGCAAGTTCTCCTGGGTAAGCGGGAGCGCGCCCAGGAGACTTTCGGCCTCCGAGAGGGACTCCACATTCATGAGGAAGACGGCACCCTTCA
>JAQGMQ010000706.1 GCA_028292305.1 Rhodoferax sp. | reverse complement strand
AGAACCTTTTGCTGGCCGGCGGCAAGACCCCGGCGCTGATCGACTGGAAGGCCAAGCGGGCCGAGTTGAAAGCTTTTTTGGCGACCACGCCGTTCAGCCTCGACCTGGACATGCGGCCTTCGGAGCTGGCCGCGGGCGAGAAGCAGAAGCTCGAACTGTTGAAGCAGCTGTACCTGCGTCCCCGGTTGTTGATATTGGACGAACCCACCTCGGTGCTCACCCCCCAGGAGGCCGACGAAGTGCTGGGCCACGTGCGGGAATTTGCGCGCAGCGGTCAGTGCACCGTGCTCATCATCACCCACAAGTTCCGCGAGGTGATGGCTTATGCCGATGCCGTGACCGTGCTGCGCCGCGGCAAGGCCGTGCACCACACCACGGTGCCCGACACCAACCCGCAGCGCCTGGCCGCGGCCATGATGGGCGAGGGCGCCGCGCCGCCGCCCGAGCTGGCGGTGGCCGATGCCCTGCCGCATGCCGTGCCGGTAGCCGCCGTGCGCCGCAAGGACGGCTATGCGCTGCAGGTCGAAGGCCTGAAGGCCCAGGGCGACCGCGGCACCCTGGCCGTGCACGACCTGAGCCTGGCCGTGAAGCCGGGCGAGGTGCTGGGCGTGGCCGGCGTGTCGGGCAACGGCCAGCGCGAGCTGGTGGAGGCGCTGGTGGGCCAGCGCGCACGCCTGGCCGGCCGGGTCAGCGTGATGGGCGAACCGTACAACGCCACCCGCGGCGAGAATCGCCGGCTCAAGGTGCGCAGCCTGCCCGAGGAGCCGCTGCGCAACGCCTGCGTGGGCGACCTGAGCGTGGCCGAGAACATGGCCCTGCGCGACTTCGACCAGCCGCCGCTGGCGCGCAATGGCATCCTCAATTTCCCCGCCTGGCGCAGCCGCGCCCGCGAGTGGATCGCCGAATCCGGCGTGAAGACGCAAGGCGAGGGCGCGCCGATCAAGAGCCTGTCGGGCGGCAACGTGCAGCGCGCCGTGCTGGCCCGCGAACTGGCCGGCGACATCAACGTGCTGATCGCGGCCAACCCGGTGTTCGGGCTCGATTTCGCGGCCGTGGCCGAGATCCATTCGCGCATCCTGAAGGTGCGCGACAAGGGCGGCGCCGTGCTGCTCATCAGCGAAGACCTGGACGAGCTGCTCGAGCTGGCCGACCGCATCGTGGTGATGAGCGAGGGCCGCGTGGTCTTCGAGACCGATGCCGCCACGGCCGAGCGGCATGTGCTGGGCGCCCACATGGGCGGCGGCGAACACGCCCACGCGCACTGAGCCCGACCCGAAAGACCCCATGCAGATCGACGCCAACCCCTTCCCCTACCACTTCGACATCGCCCACACCGCGCTGGTGCTGATCGACATGCAGCGCGACTTCATCGAGCCCGGCGGCTTCGGCGAAACGCTGGGCAACAACGTGGCGCTGCTGGAGGCCATCGTGCCCGCCACGCAAGCCGTGCTGGCCGCCTGGCGCCAGGCCGCCGGCCTGGTGGTGCACACCCGCGAGGCGCATGCGCCTGACCTGTCCGACTGCCCGCCGGCCAAGCGCAACCGCGGCAACCCCACACTGCGCATCGGCGACGTGGGCCCGATGGGCCGCATCCTGGTGAAGGGCGAGCCCGGCAGCCAGATCATCGACGCGCTCGCGCCCGTTGCCGGCGAGCTGGTGATCGACAAGCCGGGCAAGGGCATGTTCTACGCCACCGGTCTGCACGAGACGCTGCAGCAGCGCGGCATCACCCACCTGCTGTTCGGCGGGGTGACCACGGAGGTCTGCGTGCAGACCAGCATGCGCGAGGCCAACGACCGCGGTTATGACGGCCTGCTATTGGAAGATTGCACCGAGAGCTACTTCCCCCACTTCAAGGCGGCCGCCATCGAGATGATCCGCGCGCAAGGCGCCATCGTCGGCTGGACGGCGCCCAGCCCGGCTTTGCTGGCGGCCTTGCATTCAGGGTAAGGTACGGCCCTTAGCCGTTTCCCGACCCCGCGCCTCGTCCGCTCCATGCCCAATTCCGTCGTCAACAAGAATTCAACCACCGCGGACCCGCCCGCGTTCCGTTCGCGCGCCGACGAGGTGTATGCCCAGCTCAAGCGTGACGTGGCCGACTTCAAGCTCGTGCCCGGCGACCGCTTCACCGAAAACGAAATCAGCGAACGCCTCGGGGTGTCGCGCACGCCGGTGCGCCAGGCCCTGTTTCGCATGCAGCAGGAAGGTTTTGTCGAAGTGCTGTTCCGCAGCGGCTGGCGCGTGTTGCCATTCGACTTCGACCAGTTCGAACAGCTCTACGATTTGCGCATGGTGCTCGAGACCACCGCCATCCGCCGCCTGTGCGAAGACGCCGTGCGGGTCGACCACGCCATGCTCGACGCGCTGGCCGCGATCTGGCTGGTGCCGCTGGCCGAACGCAGCACCGACATGACCCAGGTGGCCGAGTGGGACGAGGCGTTTCACTGCGCCATCGTGGCGGCGGCCGGCAACGGCGAGATGGCGCGGGTGCACCGCGACGTGACGGAGCGCATCCGCATCATCCGCCGGTTGGACTTCACGCAGCAGCCGCGGATCGATGCGACTTATGAAGAGCATATAAAGATACTGAAGGCGGTGCAGCGCAAGCGGGGAGACCAGGCGGCGATGTTGCTGCGGGCGCATATCGAGACGAGCCAGGCGGAGGTGCGGAAGATTACTTTGCATCAGGTGCATCTGGCGCGGGTGAAGGGGAGGTAGTTGTTGATGGCGCTGGTGGGTTGCTGTTTTGTGTTGCGTAGGTGCGGTTGTGGACGGCGCTGTGTAGCTTCCCCGTTCGTCCTGCGCTTGTCGAAGGAATTGGTTCGGTTGTCAAGCTTGGTTGATTTGTCAACGTCTGTTGACGTAGCTGGCCGGTCGTCGCACCGGCGGGCGAGTAACTTGTTCTTGTGCGAACAAGAAAAGTCACCAAAAGAAGTCGCCCCCACTAACTGCGCCCTGCGCTTCGCTGCGGGAACCTGTGGTGCTCGCGTTTGGCGGGGTCTGGCTAAACTCGCCTGCGGCTCAAACAACGCCAGCCCTGATCCGCCAAACCCTCCGCTCCTCGGCGCATTTAGAGGGGGGTGGGGAGGGG
>JAQGMQ010000681.1 GCA_028292305.1 Rhodoferax sp. | reverse complement strand
GTTCGTCACCCTTGCGACCCTCCACGCGAACCCATGGGGCCTTCGAGCCGAGCATGATGTGCACGTTGGCCGGTGGCTTGGGCAGCGGCGTGTCGATGGCGCTGGCATGCGGGTGCACGAGGTCGGGCCAGCTCGGGTCGTACAGCCACAGCGCGCTGCCGCACAGGCCACAGAAGTGGCGCTGGCCACTGCTGTGGCGCACGTGGTCGCCTTCGACGATGGTGGCCTTGTAGATGCGCAGATGGCGCTTGCCCGTGACCTTGAGCGTGCGGTGGTCGGCACCGAGGTTGATGGCATGGCCACCGCCGCCGGCCGTCTTGCGGCAGATCGAGCAGTAGCAGCGCATGAACGGCACGGGCTCTGCCGATTCCACCGAGAATTTGATGCTGCCGCAGTGGCAGGAACCTTCCAGTTGCATGTGTGTCCTGTCTTCTTCAATGGGCTTCAGGGTTTCAGTTCGCCGAGCAGCGTGGGGATCAGTTCCGACACCGTCGGGTGGATGTGCATGGCGTGCTGCAGCACCGGATACGGCGCCTTGGCGGCCATGGTATCCAGAATACTGTGGATGGCCTCGTCGGCGCCCACGCCGAGCATGGTGCCGCCCAGGATGGCCTCGGTCTTCGCGTCGACCACGATCTTCATGAAGCCGGCGGTCTCGCCCTTTTCCACCGCGCGGCCCACCCGGGTCATGGGCCGCATGCCGACCCGCACCTCGAAGCCGGCGCGGCGCGCCTGGGCCTCGCTCAGGCCCACGCGGGCCAGCGGCGGGTCGATGTACAGCGCATAGGTTTCGATGCGGTCGCTGACGCGGCGACTGGCGCCGTCGAGCAGGTTGTTGGCCACGATCTCGAAGTCGTTGTACGAGGTGTGTGTGAACGCGCCACGGCCGTTGCAGTCGCCCAGCGCCCAGATGCCGGGCACGCTGCTGCGCAGCTGGTCGTCGACGGTGATGTAGCCGCGCGCGTCCACGGCCACGCCGGCCTTGTCGAGCTGCAGGTCGTCGGTGTTGGGCCGGCGGCCCACGGCCATCAGCAGGTGCGAGCCGACCACCTCGACGCCGTCGCGCACGCCCACCGCGATGTCGTTGCCGCGCGGTGCGAAACGGATGCCGCTGGCGTCCACGTGCACGGTGATGCCTTCGTTGGCCAGGATGTCGTGCACCGCGGCCGACACGTCTTCGTCTTCTCGGGCAATCAGGCGCGGGCCTTTTTCGATCACCGTGACCTCGCTGCCGAAGCGGCGGTACATCTGGGCAAATTCAAGCGCGATGTAGCTGCCGCCGACGACCACCAGGTGGCGCGGCAGCGTGGGCAGCTCGAGCATGGACACGTTGGTGAGGTAGGGCACGCTGTCGATGCCCGGCATGTCGGGGATGGACGCGCGCCCACCCACGTTCAGGAAAATGTTTTTTGCGGCCAGGCGCTGGCCGTCGACCTCGAGCTCGGTGGCCGAGACGAAGCGCGCATGGCCTTCGAGCACCGTGCAGCCCGACATGCCCTTGAGCCACGACTCCACGCCGTGCCGCGCGTTGCTGGCCACGGTGTCCTTGCGGGCCTTGACCACGGCCATGTCGATGCTGAAGCCACCATTCAGCACGACGCCGAAGTCGGCGGCACGGCGCGCCACGTGGGCCGCCCGCGCGCTGGCCACGAGGGTCTTGGTCGGCATGCAGCCAGTATTGACGCAGGTGCCGCCAAACAGCTTCCGCTCGACGATGGCCACGCGCTGCCCCGCGGCCGTGAGGCGCCCGGCCAGCGGTGGCCCGGCCTGGCCGGCGCCGACGATGATCGCGTCAAAGGTCTGGGTGGCCATGGGTTCAGCCCCGCCCAGCGGTCACGACGAGGTAGGCGCCGACCACCGCAACCACGTCTTCGATCAGCGCCGCCGGCAAGTCCTTGCCGAACGCCCGGGCCAGCCGCGCCCGTGCCGCGGCGCCACCCAGCGTACCGATCACCGCGCCCACCACGCCCGCCGCAATGCCGCCCACCAGGCTGCCGCCCGCCGCGCCGAAGCAGGCCCCGCACAAGGCCCCGCTGGCGATGCGCCCGCCGAACTGCATCGGCACCTTGCGGCTCGGCGTCTGCGGCAACTGGTCGGTGACGAACTCGCCCAGGGCCAGCACGCTGAAGATGAACGGGGTGTAGGCGAAGCCCATGAAGGCCATCGGCGTGCTGGCCAGCGGCAGCCAGCCGAGGTGGGCCGCCCAGCTGACGGCGGCGGGGGCGGTCATGGCGCGCAGGCCGGCGATGATGCCGATGAGCAGGGCTAAAACGTAGAAAGTCATCGGTTCCCTCCGGTTGTTTGGACGGCAGTGTATCGGGGGAGGGTGGGGTTTGTCAGGTGGTTTTTTGGGTTGTGGAATCGCGTCGTTCGGACCGGTGGCGGGCCTTGTGCTGAGCGGGTCGAAGCATCGTCCTCTGGGGTTGCCCGAGCTTGGCGAAGCATTGCTCGGCCGTTTGTCCTTAGCTTGGCGAAGGGTCTGGGTCGGGTTGGTATGGCTGGTTGATTTGTCAACGTTGGTTGACGTCGC
>JAQGMQ010000677.1 GCA_028292305.1 Rhodoferax sp. | reverse complement strand
GTTCGTCACGGCGATCGCGCTGTTCACCCTGGGTTCGCTGTGCTGCGCCTTGTCGCACAGCCTGTCGCAACTGGTAGCCTCGCGGGTGCTGCAGGGGCTGGGCGGCGCGATGCTGCTGCCGGTCGGGCGCCTGGCCGTGTTGCGCGCTTTCCCTCGGGACCAGTTCCTGCAGGCCATGAGTTTCGTGGCCGTGCCGGGCCTGATCGGCCCGCTGATCGGCCCGACGCTCGGCGGCTGGCTGGTGCAGTACGCCACCTGGCACTGGATCTTCCTGATCAATCTGCCGGTGGGTGTGATCGGCTGCTTCGCCACCCTGAAGTTCATGCCGGAAGGCCGGATCGAAAGCGTGAAGCCTTTCGACTTCGGCGGTTATCTGTTGCTGGCGTTCGGCATGGTCAGCATCTCGCTGTCGCTCGACGGCTTGTCGGAACTCGGCCTGCGCCAGGCCTCGGTGCTGGTGCTGCTGGTGTTCGGCATGGCCAGTCTGGTCGCCTACTGGCTGCGCGCATCGCGCCGGCCCGACCCGCTGTTTTCACCGCACCTGTTTTCGATTCCGTCGCTGAGCATCGGCCTGCTGGGCAATCTGTTCGCGCGGCTGGGCAGTGCCTGCATGCCGTTCCTGATCCCGCTGCTGCTGCAGGTGAGCATGGGTTATGCGCCCTCCGAGGCCGGCATGATGATGCTGCCGGTGGCGATCGCCGGGATGTTCACCAAGTCGTTCGCCACACCGCTGATCCGGCGCGCGGGCTACCGCTCGGTGCTGGTGGGCAACACGGTGCTGGTGGGGGTGCTGATGGCCAGTTTTGCGCTGATCAGCGTGGGCCAGCCGTTGTGGTTGCAGCTGCTGCAACTGGCCTGTTTCGGCATGGTGAACTCGCTGCAGTTCACGGCGATGAACACGGTCACGCTGAAAGACCTGGACGGCCCGCTGGCCAGCAGTGGCAACGGCCTGCTGTCGATGGTGCAGATGTTGTCGATGGGCATGGGGGTTGCGGCCGCGGGCGCAGTGCTGTCGGCCTATACCGGGTTTTTCACGCCCACCGGGCCGGCGCAGACCCTGCGCGCCTTCCACGCCACGTTCGCCACCATGGGCCTGATGACGGTGGCCTCGGCCTGGATCTTCTGGCAGCTGCCGCCCGGCACCCAGGTGGTCGACCGGCCGAAGGAAGAGTCGATCGACGTGGCCTGACCTGGCTCAGCCTGGGGCTTAGCGCTCCGCGCTCCGCCTGCCCTGGCTCAAGCTGGGTAGAGCGCGCCGAGCACGCGTTCGCCCCTGGCACCCGTCACGCTCGCCAGATTGCCCGGGCGGCGCAGCGCCAGTTGCCGCGCCAGCCAGGCGAACGCCGCGGCCTCCACCTCCAGCGGGGGCAGGCCGTGACCCGCCGATGAGCGCACGGCCAAGCCCGGCAATTGCGCCTGCAGGGCCCGCATCAACGTGGTGTTGAGGGCACCGCCGCCGCAGACGATCAGGGCCGCGCTGGCCTTGCCGTAACGCAGCACGTCGTCGGCACAGGCGCGTGCGGTGAACGCCGTCAGGCTGGCCTGCACATCGACCGGTGCCAGTGCGCCGAAAGGCGCCAGCCGGTCGGCCAGCCAAGTGGGGTTGAACAGGTCGCGGCCCGTGCTTTTGGGTGGCGCCTTCGCCAGATAGGCGTCGGCCAGCAGGCTGGCCAGCAGGGCCTGGTGCACCTGGCCTTGCGCGGCCCAGGCGCCGTCCTTGTCGAAGGGCTGGCCCGTGTGGCGCTGGCACCAGTGGTCCATCAGCGCGTTGCCGGGGCCGCAGTCGAAGCCGAGCAGCGGCGTGGTGGCATCGGCTGCGAGCAGGCTCAGGTTCGAGATGCCGCCGATGTTCAGCACCGCCAGCGCCTGGCCCGGCGTGCCGAAGACTTCGCGGTGAAAAGCCGGCACAAGCGGGGCGCCCTGGCCGCCGGCGGCCACGTCGCGGGTGCGGAATTCCGCCACCACGTCGATGCCGGTCAGCTCGGCCAGCAGGGCCGGGTTGTTCAATTGCAGCGTGTAGCCGCCAGCCAGTCCCTGGTCGGGGCGGGCGTCGAATTCTTGCGGCCGGTGGCGCACGGTCTGCCCATGGGCGCCGATGGCCGTGACGTTGGCGGGCTTGAAGTTGGCCGTGCGCAGCAGCACGCTCACGACCACGCCATAGACCCGCACCAGCGCATTGGCGGCCAGGGCAGCGCGGTGCAGCTCGTTGTCGCCCGGGGTGTTCAGGGCCAGCAGCTCGGCCTTGAGTTCTGCCGTGAACGGGGCGGAGGCGTGGCAGACCACGCGCATCCGGCCGCCCGCGAAATCGGCCAGCACCCCGTCGACGCCGTCGAGCGAGGTGCCGGACATCAGCCCGATGTACAGCTCAGGCATCGGCGGCCGGCAACGCGTTATTCCGCGCTGGCTTGCTGGATGGTGGCCGCGGCAGCCAGTTGCTGGCGCATCACCGACGACAGCTGCTTGAACGCGGGCAGGGCGGCGGTCGACACCGGCCGGCTGTCGCTCTGCTTGGCGATGGTCAGCGGGTCCTGGTGCACGCCGTGCACGCGGAACTCGAAGTGCAGATGCGGGCCGGTGGCCCAGCCGGTCATGCCGACAGCGCCGATGTGGTCGCCCTGGGCGATGGACTGGCCCTGGCGCACGTCGATGCGGCTCAGGTGGGCATAGACGGTGGTGTTGTCGTTGCGGTGCTTCACGAAGATCACGTTGCCGAAGCCGTTCTGCACGCCGGCGAACTCGACCACGCCGTCACCCACGGCGCGCACCGAGGTGCCCATGGGTGCGGCGTAGTCCACGCCCAGGTGGGCGCGCCACTTCTGCAGGATCGGGTGCATGCGCATCGTGAAGCCGCTGGTCACCCGCGAGAACTCCACCGGCGAGGTGAGGTACGAGCGGTGCAGGCTCTGGCCGTCGAGCGTGTAGTAGGCGCCCTTCTGGCCGGGCTCGGCAAACCACATCGCCTGGTAGGTCTTGCCGTTGTTGACGAACTCGGCGCTCAGCACACGGCCGGTGCGCAGGGCTTCGCCGTCGGCTTCCATGGTCTCGTAGACCACCGAGAAGCGGTCGCCCTTGCGCAACGCGCGGTGAAAGTCGATGTCGCCGGAGAAGATCTCGGCCAGCTGCGAAGCGACCGGGTCGGGTACGTTGGCGTCGTCGGTGGCGGCAAACAACGACGAGCGGATGGTGCCGCTGGCCAGCTTGCTCGATGCCACCAGGGTGGCGGCTTCCACGCGTGAGACAAAACCCTGTGGCGTTTTCTCGACCACCAGGCGCTGGAAGTTGCCGTCGTTGGCCGGGCTCCAGCGCGCATTGAGTTGCACCAGGGCATGGTTGTCGCTGGCTTCGGCGGTAACCATGCGGCCAGCGCGGCCCAGAATCACCTGGCTGGCCCGCGCGTCGCTGCGCAGGAAGGCCACGGCGTCGGCATCGTCGATGCCCAGGCGCTGCAGCAACGACTTGGCGGTGTCGCTGGAACGCGTGGTTTCCGAGCGGAAGAGGTTGAAGGAATGGACGTCGATGGCGTCGGCCTGGGCTTGCAGCGGCAAGGTGGCGACGGACTCTACGACTTCATGGACTGGCAGATCGGAAACATCGGGTCCGAGGGATGCAACGGCATACGCGCCGCCGCCACCACCTAACAAGACTGCAGCAACCAAGGCGGAAACACGCTTGGGATGACGCTGCAGCAGGGACACAAGACGTTCGCCGACGGTATGGAGACCGTTGTTCAAATGTATTTTCCCGGCAAATGACAGAAGAAGGGAACAGTTCGTGTGATTTCAGTGGGTCGGGCGGTTGTCCGACAGCGCCATCTAAAATCAGCGACTAAAGCGAAGCCGCGAGTATAACGACGCACCCCTGTCGTCACAACCAAAAAACCTTATGAATCAATCAGATCGCCCTGTAAAGGTAGAAGCTTTACCTGTCACCGACAGCGTGCGCGAGGCCCTGGCCATTTCCCTGCGCGGTGTCGACGAACTGATCCCGCAGGAAGACTGGGTGCGCAAACTGGCCCGTTCGGAGGCCACGGGCACGCCGCTGCGCA
>JAQGMQ010000642.1 GCA_028292305.1 Rhodoferax sp. | reverse complement strand
CAAGATCATGCTGTTCGATGAGCCGACCTCGGCGCTCGACCCCGAGATGGTCAAGGAAGTGCTCGACGTCATGGTCGAGCTGGCGAGCGAGGGCATGACCATGATCTGCGTGACCCACGAGATGGGCTTCGCCCGGGCCGTGGCCGACCGCGTGATCTTCATGGCCAGCGGCGAAATCCTCGAACAGGGGCCACCGAGCCAGTTCTTCGAGAACCCGCGGCACGAACGCACCCGGGCATTTCTCGGCGACATCCTGGGCCACTGAGCCGGGCCGCCCGCCATGGCCTTGCGCGCCTCGTTCATTCAAGCCTCTGCTTCATCTTTGGAAAACCCCATGTCCAAGCTCCGCATCGCCGGTGCCGGCTGCATCGGCCAGGTCCACATGGACACGCCGGTCTTTGCCAACGGCGCGGTGGCGCGCGGCGAGCCCGAGCCGCTCGCGTGGGCCCGCGACGGCCAGCTCGGTTCACGCATCACCGGCGCCATCGCGCTGGCCGCGAGGCGCGGCCGGGTGATGTCGATCGCGGCACAATAAACACCAACACCCCATTCTTCACCAAGGAACCCATCCATGAAAATCCTCATGCTGCACGGCATCAACCACAACATGTTCGGCAAGCGCGACCCGAAGCAATACGGGACCATCACGCTTGACGAAATCAACGCCAAGCTGGTGGCACTGGGCAAGGAACTCGGCACCGAGATCGACGCCTACCAGACCAACAGCGAAGGCGACATGTGCGAACGCATCCACCAGGCCTATGCCGACGGTGTGGACGGCGTGCTCATCAACGCCGGTGCCTGGACGCACTACAGCTACGGCATCCGCGACGCGCTGGCCATCCTCACCTGCCCGGTGGTCGAGCTGCACATGTCCAACATCCACGCCCGCGAGGAATTCCGCCACAAGTCGGTGTTCGTTGAAATCGTCAAGGGCCAGATCAGCGGCTTCGGCGTCGACAGCTACCTGCTGGCGTTGCGCGCCGCCGTGTCCGCGGCACAAGCGGCCAAAGCCTGAACCCTGGAGTGACAAGCATGCGCCGTTGTATCGCCACCGTATCGCTCTCGGGCATGCTGCGTGAAAAGCTGCAGGCCGCGGCGGCCGCGCGTTTCGACGGCGTCGAGATCTTCGAGAACGACCTGCTGCAGGTCCCCGGCACGCCGCGCGAGGTGCGCCGCATCGCCGAAGACCTGGGCCTGACGATCGATCTGTTCCAGCCGTTTCGCGACTTCGACGGTGTGAGCCCCACGCAATTGCTGCGCAACCTGGAACGCGCCGAGCGCAAGTTCGACGTGATGCAGGAACTGGGCGCGCCGCTGATCCTGGTGTGCACCAATGCCCAGCCGTCGGCATCGGGTGACATCGACCTGCTGGCCGAGCAGATGCACCAGCTGGCCGAACGCGCCGCCCTGCGCGGCCTGCGCGTGGGCTACGAGGCGCTGGCCTGGGCGCCGAAGATCAGCCGCTTCGGCCAGGCCTGGCAGGTGGTGCAGAAGGCCAACCACCCGCACCTGGGCCTGGTGCTCGACAGCTTCCACACACTGGCCCTGCGCGACGACCCGCTGCCCATCGCCGACCTGCCCGGCGAGAAGATTTTCTTTTTGCAACTGGCCGACGCGCCCTGGATCGACACCGACGTGCTGAGCCACAGCCGGCACTACCGTTGCTTCCCCGGCCAGGGCGAATTCGAGATGGCCAGGTTCACCGCCGCCGTGCTCGACGCAGGCTACACCGGCCCGCTGTCGCTGGAGATCTTCAACGACGAATTCCGTGCCGCACCGGCCCGGCCCACCGCCGCCGACGCCATGCGTTCACTGCTGTGGCTCGAGGAGCAGATGCGCAGCGTGCCGTCGCTCAAGACCGGCGTGCCGCATGGCGAAAGCCGCCGCGTGCAGCTGTTCGACCCACCGTCACCGCCGCAGTTGCAGGGCTGGTCGTTCATCGAATTCGCGGTGGACGCGTCGCACGCCGAACGGCTCTCGGCGTTCCTGCGGACCATCGGCTTCAAACATATCGGCCGGCACCGCTCCAAGGCGGTCGACCTGTACGGCCAAGGCGAGGTGCGCGTGGTGCTCAACCTCGAAGAAGACTCTTTTGCCCGCGCCTATTTCGAGGCGCATGGCGTGTCGGCCTGCGCCACGGCGCTGGCCACCACCGACGCATTGGCCGCGCTGGGCCGCGCCGAGGCGCTGGGCTGCACCCGCATGGCCGGGCGCGTGGGCCAGAACGAACTCAACATCCCGGCGGTGCGCGCGCCCGACGGCAGCCTGCTGTATTTCTTCGACGTGCACAGCGGTGGCGAACACGGCTTCGAAGCCGATTTCGTGCTGGACGAACAACCCGCGGCCGACACCGCCTTCGGCGGCCAGGCCCGCATCGACCATGTGGTGCAGGTGCTGCCCGCCGGCCAGGTCGAGCCGTGGACGCTGTTCTACCGCGCCGTGCTCGGCCTGCAGCCCACGTCGAGCATGGTGATGAACGACCCCTACGGCATCATCAAGAGCCGGGTGATGGAATCGCGGGACCGGGCGGTGCGCTACGCACTCAACGTGTCGGAACGCGCCAGCACTTCCACGGCGCGCACCGTGTCGCAGTTTGGCGGCGCGGGCGTGCAGCAGATCGCCGTGGCCGTGCCCGACCTGGTGGCCACCGCGCGCCGGCTCAAGGCGCTGGGCGCGAGCCTGCTGCCCGTGCCCGGCAACTACTACGACGACCTGGAGGCCAAGTACGACATCGCGCCAGCGCTGCTGGCCACGCTGCGCGAGTTCGGCATCTTCTACGACCGCACGGCCGACGGCGAGCTGCTGCAGCTCTACACCACGCCGTTCGAAGACCGCTTCTTCTTCGGCCTGATCGAACGGCGCGGCAACTACCAGGACTACGGCGTGGCCAACGCACCGTTCCACCTGGCTGCGCTTGCGCAATTCCGAGAACACGCTCAGTAACCAGTCAACAAGGCAGGACTTACCATGATCCGCGGCACCACTTCCGTCATCGCCCACATCGGCTTCCCCACGTTCGCCTTCAAGGCGCCGATGATCTACAACCCCTACTTCGAACACGCCGGCATCGATGCCGTGGTTGTGCCCATGGGCTGCCAGGCCGAAGATTTCCCGACCTTCCTGCGCGCCGTATTCAAGCTGACCAACATTGGCGGCGCGCTGATCACCATGCCGCACAAGGTCAGCACCGTGGCGCTGCTCGACGAAGCCTCGCCCACGGTGCAGATCGCCGGCTCGTGCAACGCCGTGCGCCGCGGGCCCGACGGCCAGCTGCAGGGCGACATGTTCGACGGCGAGGGCTTCGTGCGCGGCGTGCTGCGCAAGGGCTTCGCGCTGAAAGGCAAACGCGCGCTGGTGGTGGGCAGCGGCGGCGTGGGCTCGGCGATTGCCGCGTCGCTGGCGGGCACGGGCCTGGGCGGCATCGGCGTGTTCGACATGCACGAAGCCTCGGCCCAGGCGCTGGCCGGCCGGCTGAAGAAGCACTATCCGCAAATGGACGTGGGCACCGGCTCCAACGACCCGGCCGGCTACGACCTGGTGGTCAACGCCACGCCGATGGGCATGAACGAAGGCGACCCGCTGCCGATGGACGTGTCGCGTATCGCGCCCACCAGCTTCGTCGGCGAGGTGGTGATGAAAAGCGAGATGACCGCCTTCCTGGCGGCCGCCAAGGCCCGCGGCTGCCAGACCCAGGTCGGCACCGACATGTTGTTCGAGCAGATACCGGCGTACCTGGAATACTTTGGACTGCAGACGACGACGCCGGAAGTACTGCGCTCGGTGGCCAAGCTGAGCTACTGAGTTTCTGACTTACCCTCTCTCCCGCGCGCGGAAGAGGGGACAAGACAGGGCCGATGCCGCGTGATGGCACGCCCCGTGCATGCGCGATCTGAACGCCTACCCAAGCCCTGCATGCTCCACATCCTCAACATCACCGCGCCGATCTACCTGATCATCGCCGCCGGCTTCCTGGCCGTGCGTTTCGGCCTGTTTACCAAGGA
Organism: Rhodoferax sp.; assembly: GCA_028292305.1. Taxonomy (GTDB): domain Bacteria; phylum Pseudomonadota; class Gammaproteobacteria; order Burkholderiales; family Burkholderiaceae_C; genus Rhodoferax_B. Next base: position 1,182 of record JAQGMQ010000642.1, on the reverse strand, counting down.
CGACACGCGGGTGATGGGCCGCTTCGTGATCCAGTTCTGCGTGCCGGCGCTGATCTTCCGGGCCCTGTCGCAGCGCTCGCTCTCCGACGTGCTGAACGCGCCCTACCTCATCGCGTATGCGCTCGGCTCGGTGGCCGTGTCGCTCGGCATGATGGCCTATGCGCACCGCCGGCGCGGCCACCCGGTGCCGATGGCGGCGATCCAGGGCCTGGGCGTGTCCACCTCGAACAGCGCCTTCATCGGCTACCCGATCCTGATGCAGACCATCGGCCCGGCGGCGGCGGGCGTGGGCCTGGCGTTGTCGATGATCATCGAGAACCTGGTGGCGCTGCCGCTGGCACTGGCCATGGCCGACAGCGCCGGCTCGTCGCAGCACTGGCACAAGACGCTGGCGCGCACGCTGCGCGGCCTGCTGAAGAACCCGATGATCATCGCCATCCTGGCCGGCTTCGCATTTGCGACGCTCGGCCTGCAGTTGCCCGAGGTGTTGGGCCGCACAGTGCAGATCGTGGCCACGGCGGCCAGCCCGGTGGCGCTGTTCGTGATCGGCGGTTCGTTGGTCGGGCTGAAGCTCGGCGGCGTGCGACAAGACATCGCCACGGTGGCTTTCGGCAAGCTGGTGCTGCACCCGCTGGCGGTGTTCTGCGCGTTGTGGCTGCTGCCGCCGCTCGACCCGCAGCTGCGCATCGCCGCCGTGGTGCTGGCCGGCATGCCGATGCTCAGCATGTACCCGGTGTTTGCCCAGAAGTACCACTACGAAGGCTTTTGCGCAGCGGCCCTGCTGGCGACCACGGTGGCCTCGTTCCTGTCGATCAGCGTGCTGCTGTGGGCCATGCACGCCGTGCTGGGCTGGACGCCCTGAGCGAGCCCCCACCGACGTGGTGCGCACGCGCGCAGGCGACCGCGGCCCTGTTCACTTCCGGGCGCGAAGACCGGCAGCCGCGTCGCCGAAGAGTTCCACGCAGATGCCGCGCAACCACCGGCTTGCAGCGTCCTGGTGGTAACGCGCATGCCAATACTGGCTGATCGTGATCGGCACGATCTTCACCGGGCACTTCAAGACCCGCAGGCCCGCCGTCTTCGACAAGGTCTCGCCGATATGGCGCGGCAAGGTCGCGACCAGATCGCTGGCCGACAGGATGCCGGCGAGGCCCAGGAAACCTGGCAGCTCGAGCAGCACCT
>JAQGMQ010000619.1 GCA_028292305.1 Rhodoferax sp. | reverse complement strand
CCCCTCGACAAAGCCACCCGCCTGCTCAACCATGGCCCGACCGTGCTGGTCTCGTCAGCACATGGTGACGTGGTCAACGTGATGGCGGCCGCCTGGTCGATGCCGCTGGACTTCGCGCCGCCCAAAGTCACGGTGGTGCTGGACAAGGCCACGCGCACGCGCGAGCTGGTGGAAACCAGCGGCATGTTCGCGCTCAGCGTGCCCTGCGTGGGCTTTGTGGCGCAGACACTGGCCGTGGGCACCGACAGCGCCAAGACCCTGCCCGAAAAGCTCCAGCAGCACGGGGTGACGACCTTCGCTCCCGCCGATCCGGCGGCGCCGCTGGTGCACGGCTGCGTGGCCTGGCTGGCCTGCAAGCTGCTGCCCGAGCCGCGCAACCAGCAGACCTACGACCTGTTCATCGGCGAAGTGGTCGGCGCCTGGGCCGACAGTCGCGTGTTCTCTGGCGGCCACTGGCATTTCGAAGACGCGCCCGACGCCTTGCGCACGTTGCACTACGTGGCCGGTGGGCAGTTCTACGTGATCGGCGCGTCGCTCAACATCCGCGGCTGAACGCCGGGCGGCCGACGCTGCACCGGTAAAGCGGCAAGCTGCCGCCGGCACCTGACCGGTCCCGCCGGACAGCTGCCTTCTTTCTTTTTCCCCGCCTTTCTACTTGCCCGGCAAAGCGCTTTCGCGCCAGCCTGCGCGCCGCACCATTTTGTTAACAAAATTCTGGCTCCAGAGCTAATTTTGCAGACTTTTGGTGCATGGACCGCCCCGTGTCAGCGCAGTTTGATGCCATTCAGCTCGGCAGTTTCATGATTAGTGCAGGCACGTAGCTTGCGAGCAGCCGTCGGCATCGTGAACATAGCTCTTATTTATTGTTAACAAAAATTCAAATTAATATTATTTTTTGTTGACAAAAATTTCCAGCGCTGCAAAATCCGACCCCAATCCAACCCGCGCCTTTTCCTCCTTTTTCAGAAAAGCCAGCCGCCATGACCAAGCCATCCGCCACCTCCTCCCACGCCATCGCGCCGGACCTGGACGGCCCCGGTGCCGCCGACACCACCGAAGAAACCCGCGTGCAGCGCCGCCTGGCCGAAGCCATCTTCGAGCACCGCATTCCGCCCGGCACCAAGCTGCCCGAAGTCGACCTGTGCCGCATCCTCGGCACTTCGCGCGGCACCTTGCGCAAGGTGCTCGACCGGCTGGCCACCGAACAGCTGGTGGAACAGATCCCGAACCGCGGCGCCTTCGTGGCCAAGCCCTCGGTGGAGGTGACGCGCGACGTGTATGCGCTGCGCCGCATCCTCGAGGCCGGTGTGGTGCGCACCCTGGCCAAGTGCGCCTGCGGGCCCTGGATCGAAGACGTGCGCCAGCAGGTCGGCGAAGAGCGCGAAGCCAACCGCGTGGGCGACACCGGCCGCTACATCCGGCTGGCCGGCAAGTTCCACCTGGACCTGGCCGCCGCCACCGGCAACACCGCACTCAACCAGCACCTGAAACGCGTGGTCGCGCAGACCTCGCTGATGACCGCGCTGTACGACGAGCCCGGCACCAACACCTGCTCGGTGCATGAACACCTGGAGATCCTGGATGCGATACAGGCCGGCCAGCACGCCGAAGCCGAGCGCCTGATGGAAGACCACCTGATCGGCTGCGAACGCCAGTTGCGGCTGGACGCCGAGCCGAAGCCGGTCGACCTGTCCACCGCACTGAGCGGGCCGGCGCCCGCCAAGTCCGCCCCGCCCGCAAAGACGGCCAAGGCCGTCAAACCCATCCCCGTTCCCGCATCCCGGCCAGCCGCCAAACCGAAGCGCGCCAAGGCCACCGCCTGATCTTTCCCACCCATATCAAACCCCTTGAGGAGTGACCCCGATGAAGAAGCAATCGAAGCTGCTCGGCAGCACGCTGGCCGCCGTGGGCCTGGCGCTGTCGCTGGGCCTGGCCGGCGCGGGCGCGCAGGCCAAGACGTTCACCTGGACGGCCTCGGCCGACGCCTTGTCGATGGACCCGTATTCGACCAACAACTCGTTCACGAACTCGTTCATGAACAACATCTACGAAGGCCTGGTGCGCTTCAACGACAAGGTCGAGATCGAGCCCGCGCTGGCCGAATCCTGGACCGCCGTGTCGCCCACCGTGTGGCGCTTCAAGCTGCGCCACAACGTGAAGTTCCACAACGGCGAGCCGATGACGGCCGACGACGTGGTCTTCAGCTGGCAGCGGGTGATGACACCGGGCTCCATCTCCAAGCTGAACCTGGCCGACGTGAAGGACGTGCGCAAGGTCGACCCGTTCACCGTCGACGTGGAGACCAAGGCACCGTTCCCGCTGCTGCTCAACGAGATGCTGAACCTGGCCATCATGAGCAAGACCTGGAGCGAGGCCAACAACGCCAAGGAGGCCAGCGACCTGCAGCAGAAGAAGGAAAACTTCGCCAACCGCAACACCAACGGCACCGGCCCGTTCGTGCTGAAGTCGCGTGAGGTCGACGTGAAGACCGTGCTGGCCGCCAACCCGGCCTGGTGGGACAAGCCGAAGCACAACCTCACCGACGTCGTGTTCACGCCGATCCAGTCGGACGCGACCCGCACCTCGTCGCTGCTGTCGGGCGCGCTCGACGCCACCGTCAACGTGCCGCTGCAGGACGTGCAACGCATCAACAGCTCGGGCACCTTCACCGTGGTGCAGGGCCCCGAGCTGCGCA